>JAMFST010000402.1 GCA_026225435.1 Labilithrix luteola | reverse complement strand
GCGCGACGGCCGCGCGCTGGCTCTCCGAGGCGCGCGCGCGGGTCCTCGAGCGGACGAAGGAGGAGCTGCGCGAATCGCTCGGGCTCCACCCGTCCGAAGCCGACAGCATCCTGTCGTTCGTGCAGCGTCAGAGCTCGTTCGGCGATCAGTTCAGCGAGCTCGGAGCGGTTCTGAACAGGTCGTGAGCGAGGCTCGTGAGCTGGCGGGTAGTGTTCGCCGTGGCCGGCGCGCCGGCGAGGGCGAGCGCGCTCTCCACCGACGCGACGAGGCGAGGATCGCGAAGCTGCGACGACTTCAGGATGTCGAGGGCGCGCGCGAGGTCGGCGGGCCCCTGCGTGCGGTCTCCGGCCAGGATGCGCGCCATGCCGAGATCGACCAGCGCGATACCGACGGAGGGATGCCGCGGGCCGAGCGAGGCCTCGGCTTCACGCGCGGCGCGCTCGAGAGGCACCATCGCCTCGGGGTAACGTCGTCGTCGTGCGAGCGCCTCCCCGTACTCGCGCACCGCGGCTATCTTCTGCCCCACTTCCTCGAGGTCGGGCGCGTCAGCGAGCTTCAGACCTCGCTCCGCGTAGCCGAGCCCGGCAGGTCCGATCGACTCGGCGTCGAGCAGTCGGCCGGCCACGGAACACGTCGCGATACGAGCGAAGCTCGTCGTGTCCGCCGCGTCGACCTCGGCCAGCGCGTCATGAAGCATCGCGGCCGCCTCCTTGAGTCTCCCGAGCCGGAGGAGGATCTCGGCCAGCGTCAGCTCGAGCTGGCTCATGTCGGGGCTGTTCGTCCGGGTCGCCGCCTCGAGCACCCGCTGCTGAACGGGGAGCGCCGCCGCGTAGTCGTGCTGCTCGAGGAGCACCGCGGCGAGCGTGGTCTCCGCCTCCAACGTTTGCGGATGATCGGGCGACAGCTCTCGCTCGTCGGTAGCGAGGGAGCGAGCAGCGAGCTCACGGGCCTCGTCGTACCTGCCCATGATCGAGGTGGCCTCCGCGAGGTACACCAGGACCTTCGCCACGTCGGGATGCTCCTCGCCCCATCCCGCTCGCATGACCGTCAGTGCCGACGTGTACGTCGAGCGCGCCTCCTCGTACTTGCCGAGCCTCACCAGCGAGAGCCCGAGAGCGCTCTCGATCTTTCCGATGATGGGGCTGTCTCCGAAGGCGCCGGGCGCCCGCGCGAGCGCCGCCTCGAAGTCGTCGTGCGCCAGCTTTGCCTTGCCGGCGTTCAGCTCGACGTTCGCCCGCGAACGGAGAAACTGGACGCGAAGAAGATCCGGGTCTCCGGCCCGGACAACGGCCGCCTCCGCGACCGGCATGAGGGAGAAGGACTGCTCGACGCGTCCGATGCGGGCACCGAGGGTCTCCATGATGCGCGTCCAGGCGTTCGCCGCGATCGCGTCTTGCCGGGTCTCGTCGGCCATGGCGACCGTCGCATACGAGTCCTGCAGGGCCTCTTCGTACTTGCCGCGCAGGTACTGCGCGTGGCCGCGGGAGTTGAGCGCCTCGGCGAGCGCCGGACGGTAGCCGATGGTCTGCGCCGCGGTCGTCGCCTCCAGCGCCTTCTCGTAGCTCTCCACGAACTTGCCGGCGATCCGCAAGCCGGCGCTCTCGTCGACCTTCGCCCGCACGTCATCGACGCGGCTGCGCAAGGCCGCATCCGGCGGCGGCGGTGCGACCGCTCGCAGAGCCGCGCCGTCCGCGCAGCCGTCCAGCGGCGCGAACCCGGCGAGATTCTGTGGAGCCTTGCGGGCCATCTCCGCGTCGGCGCGTGCCAGTGCGGAGGTCAGTGCGCCCACCTCGCGCCGGCGACGATCGAGGCACTCCATGCGCAGGTCGGACAGCTCGCTCGACTGGGTACCTCGCACGCGCGTCGCTTCGCAGACGTCGACGCGCATCGCCACCCAGGAGCTCACGTACCGATCGAGCGCCGTGTCGACGGTGCGCCATCCCGCTTCGGCGAAGGGGGTCCCGGTCGCGGCGAACGCGCGGTGCACCTCGTCCTTGCGCGAATCGTCCCAGATGCCGGCCCACGAGCGCTCGACGTCCAGGCACGAGGGCGTGTGCGCGACGCGCGAACGAAGGGCCAGAGGGACGGCGACGGCCGCGAGCACCAGCAGCGTCACCGCGACGCCGAGCACCCGGCGAGCCGTTTGCCGCGGACGGTAGTCGAGCGCCCGCAGCAGCTCACCCATCGTCGGGTAGCGCGCGTCGGGGTTCGTCTCCAGCCCGCGAAGGACGACCTTTCGCACCCAGCGCGGCACGCGCGGCGGCTGCGGCGGCGGTCGGCGCGCGTCGGTGAGAAAGGGATGCTCCTTGTACAGCGCCTCGTAGAGCGTCACCGAGAAGCTGTACTGGTCACTCTTCGCCGTGGCGGTCTCCCCCTTGCGCTGCTCGGGGGACATGTACCGAGGCGTTCCCGCGCGCGGCAGCGTGTGCGTGCCTTCGATGGCGCCCGTCTCGACCGGCGCATCCTCGTCCGCGGTCGACCGCACGCGCGACAGGCCGAAGTCGGAGACGCAGACGCGCCCGGAGGACGAGACGAGCACGTTGTCCGGCTTGAAGTCGCGGTGGACGATCCCCTCGGCGTGCGCCGCCGCCAGCCCCGCCCCGGCGGATCGCGACGCCGCGACGATCTCCTCCCAGGAGCGGTCCGCCTCGGCCAGCCAGCGCGTCAACGTCGCGCCCTGGATCAGCTCCATCACGATGTACAGCGCGTCGTCCTCGCGGAACAGGTCGTAGATCCCGACCACGTTCGGGTGAGCGACCCGGGCCATCGCCATCGCTTCACGGCGGACGAGATCGGCCGCGTCCAGGTCCGTGGTCACGAGCTGGTCGTGCAGCACCTTGAGCGCGACGCTGCGCTTGAGCGCAGGATCCGTCGCCAGGTACACGACGCCCATTCCGCCCGCGCCCAGCCATCGCTCGACCACGTAACGACTGATCCGCGTGCCGGGCGCGAGCACCCGGGGCACGCCTCGCTCGCTGCCCGCCGCCGGCGCCCGGTCGCTCTCCGTCCCGCTCTCGTCGACGCGAGGCGACACCCCCGAGAGCGCCAGCTCGGCGGCCTGCGAGGCGAGGCGCCGGCACGCCACGCACTCGTGAATGTGATCGCTGACGACGGCGAGCTCTTCTTCGCTCAGTCGCCCCGCCGCGTACGCCGACAGCACTTCAGGCGCGAGGCAGGCCGGTTCTGCGTCGGGCCTCACGCGAGCAGCATGCCGGATCCCGGAGGGTCCGGCGACCGCGATCTGCCCCCGCTCAGCTGGCCGCGGTCTTCAGACCGATCGGGCAGCTGACGCCCGTGCCGCCGATGCCGCAGTAGCCCTGCGGGTTCTTCGCCAGGTACTGCTGGTGGTACTCCTCGGCGTAGAAGTACGGCGGCGCCTCGGCGATCTCGGTGGTGATGGCGCGGTGGCCGGCCTTCTTCAGCTCCTTCTCGTAGGCATCGCGCGAGGACTCCGCGGCCGCCTTCTGCTCGGGCGAGCTGGTGTAGATCGCCGAGCGGTACTGGGTGCCGAGGTCGTTCCCCTGGCGCATCCCCTGCGTGGGATCGTGGTTCTCCCAGAAGACCTTGAGCAAGCCGTCGAAGCTGATCTTCGTCGGGTCGTAGATCACCCGTACGACCTCCGTGTGGCCGGTCTCGCCGCTGCAGACCTCGCGGTACGAGGCGTTCGGCGTGTAGCCGCCGGCGTAGCCGACCGAGGTGCTGATGACGCCCGGGGTCTCCCAGAACTTGCGCTCGGCGCCCCAGAAGCAGCCCATCCCGAAGACCGCCACTTCCGCGCCCGCGGGGACCGCCTCGAGCGAGGCGCCGTTGACGAAGTGCTTGGCCGGCAGCGGCATCTTCTCCGCGCGTCCCGGCAAGGCTCGCTCTTTCGTCGTCATGGTCTGTCCGCCCATCGTCGTTCTCTTTCTTTCTGACCCGCCACACGGGTCCCGAACCGGACGCACAAGGTAAGGTCGACGGAGAGGCCGCGCCACCGTGACGAGGCCGATTGTCACGGCTTTTCCCCCTCCGGTGTCCGGCCGGCGGGGCTCTCCTTCTCGGCCTCGGGCTCGAAGATGGGGATGCCGAGGGTGAAGCCGGCCCGCACCTCGTAGCCGGCGCGCCCGTCGGTCTCGAGCGCGCGCGCCGCCACGTCGAGGTCGAGCGCGTCGCTCACCCGGGCGATGGCGCCCCCGAGGGCGGAGGCGGTGGTCGCGCCGTACCACTCGCTCTCGACCGCCAGCTCGGAGACCGGGCGCACCTTCCAGCGGAAAGGCCCCTCGAGGATGAGCGTCTCGAGGAGCGCAGCGCGGTGCTCGCGGTCGAACATCGGCTGGGTGTTCAGGTGCGCGGTCACGTTGTGCCAGCGCATCGAGACGATGACGTCGTCGGACACGCCGAAACCGTGGCTGCCGCCGAGCTCGGGCAGGAGCGGCCCGACCTCGGTGGCGACGCTCACCCCGGTGTGCTCCTGGAGCGTGCCCTTCCTGAGGATGAACTTGGCGAGAAAGTCCGTGTCGGTGACGCGGTCGCGGTCGAGGCTCATGCCGCTGATGACGTGCGGTGTGCCGAGCGCGAGCTGGTGGCGGGCATCGATGACCAGCTCGACCCCCTCGGCGACGCCGTAGTTGAACACCACCGTCGGCAGCTGCAGCGAGGGGCCGTTGGCATCGTAAAGATAGCCGAGCGGCGCCAGCTCGAGCTCGAACTCGCCGTGCTCGGCGACGTCGGCGTCGGTGCCGTCGAAGGGGCGGTAGGCGAGGGCGTCGGAGCTCGCGGTCAGCGTCGCCAGCACAATTGGCGGCAGAACGAGGAGAAGCCCCCGCAAGCGGGTGGTCGCGAGTCCAGTGGTCATGCCCGTCACGCAGCGGTCCGAGCTAGCATGCGGACCCGTACGGATGCCGAACGAGACCGCCCGCACCGTGGCCGCCGTGATCGTCGCCGGGTCCATGATCCTGGTCGCACGCCTCCCCGCCGCGCAGGAGACGGCGATCCGCGAAGCGAACGACTCGCTCGACGCGAGCGCGGCGGCAGCCGCCGACGCCGGCGATCACGGACCGCCGGTCGGGCCTCTCGGGCGCCTCGAGCGGAGCGGTATCGGCTGCGCGCCCATCACCGTGACCGACGGACCGAGCCCGGCCGACGACGTCACCATCCGCTGGTCCGACGCGACCTGCCACCCGCGCTCGGCGGTCTTCGTCTCGCCGGAGAAGCGCGACGAGAAGGGCGCCCCCACCGGCGGCGGCTACATCCGCGAGCTGACCTACGAGCGGCTGACCGAGCAGCCCGGAGGCGCCGAGACGATCCGCGCCGCCGGCACCGGGGTGAACGGCTGGAACGGGTTCGGCTACGTGGTGGCGCACTACCCGCTCGGTGCGCGCGGCACACCGGAGGGGGAGAGCTACGACGCGGCCGAGACGATCCACGCCGCCGGCACGCACCTCCTCGCCCTTCGCGGCCCGCACCACGTCATCTACCGCGCGAGCTGGCGCCTCTCCCCCGGCGGTCCGGTGGACGTCACCGTCGAGTGGCTCTTCGCCACCGGCCGCGACGCGCCGCTCTTCAGCATCACCTACGACGCGCGCCCGGCCGGTCCGGGAACCCTCCGCGCCGACAGCCGGGCGCCCTACGGGGACATGGCCTTCGAGGGGGATCCGGACGCGCCCATCGGCGGCGTCGCCTGGGGCGACAAGTACCGTTTCACCAGCTTGCCGGCGGCCGGCGGCTCCACGCTCACCTTCGCTTCGAGCTGGGACTACCGCGCCCCCAACGTGGTCCCCTTCGACCGCATCTGGTCACGCGATCACGACGCCGAGATGGGCCTGGTGGCGACCACCCGCTGGACGGACAAGCCACAAGGGGGCGACTACGGGCCCAAGGCGCTCCAGCCGCTGTGGGGCACCGCCGGTCGCGGGCTGCCGACCGACTGGGCCTGGCCGTACCAGATCGATCAGTACGACCTGCCGTGGGCCGACAGCTCGCACCGGCTCGCGTGGGGGATGACCTTCGGCGCCGTCGGGCAGCCGAGCTACAGCGCGTGGGATCGCGTCCTTTCGGGCTATCCCTTCCAGAGCTACTCGGTGCACGTGGCCATCGGCCCGCGCGACCAGAGCGCGGTGATGGCCGAGGTGAAGACGATGGAGACGATCCTCCAGACCGACATCCGCGCGACGCGCGGTCACGTGGCGAGCGAAGCGCCGGGCGGCATCGCGCGCACCGATCCGGTGTCCCTCACCCTCCCCGGCTGGGACCCGACCTACGCAGCCTGGACGATGGAGGCCGACGGACATGGCGGCGGCATGGTGAGCGGCCATTTCCGCGTCCCGCCCGGCGAGGCGCTCGACTCGCCGATGATCCGCGTGCTCGGCTGGACCAAGCCCGGTGTCACCAAGGTCACGGTGAACCGCGACGCCTTCGCCGCCGCCGCGCTCTTCGCCACCGTCGACGCGGATCACACGCTGTGGCTCACCCTGCCGAAGATGATCCGCGGGGACCAGGACTTCTCGATCGAGTGAGCCGCCCGTCGCGGCCGCCGCTTCAATGCGCGGCGACGGCGCCCGGCTTCGGCTTCTTGAGGAGGAAGACGCACGGGATCATCAGCGCGGCGGCGTACCCGAAGCCGCGGATGGTGTCGACGTAGGCCAGGGTCATCGCCTCGCGCGCGACCATCCCGGCGAGCTCGCCGTAGGCCTTCTGCGTCGCGGTCGCCGCGCTGAAGCCGGCGTGCATGACCGCCGCCTGCGCGCCGTTGAGGAACGACTGCGTCGGCTGGTCGAAGCGCGAGACGTGCTGCACCAGGAAGTTCTGGTGCACCTGGGCGCGGCGCGCGAGGAAGGTCGTCACCATCGAGATGCCGATGCTTCCTCCGAGGTTGCGCATCAGGTTCACCAGCGAGGACACCTGGTTGTTCTGCCCCGCGGGGATGCCGGCGTAGCTGACCGTGTTGATGGGGACGAAGAGGAACGCGAGCCCCATCGCCTGGTAGATGCGCAGCAGCATCGCCGTGTGGAAGCTGATCCCCGACGAGAGATGGCTCGCCATGTAGAACAGCGCCCACGCCTGCGAGCTGAAACCGATCGCCACCAGCAGACGCGTGTCCACACGGGACACGAGGAAGCCGATGAGCGGCATCAGGAACAAGATCGACAGACCGCCGGGCGAGAGCGTCTCGCCCGCCAGCGTGGCCGTGTAGCCCGCTATCGTTTGCATGTACTGCGGGATCAAGACCGTGGTGCCGAACAGCACCGCGCCTAGCATCAGCATCATGGCGCAGGAGATGGCGAAGCTCCTGTTCTTGAACAGCTTGATGTCGACGATGGGATCTGGGTGCCGCCACTCCCAGGTGACGAAGGCGATGAGCGAGCTGGCGCTGATGACGATGAACCAGCGCAGGTAGGTCGCGTTCCACCAGTCGTCCTGCTCCCCCTTGTCGAGGACGACCTGCATCGTGCTGACCCACAGGGCCACGAGCACGAGGCCCATGAAGTCGACCCCCTTGTTCTTCGCCTTCTCGCGCTCGACGGCGAGATACGGCGGATCGACCACCATCTTGTGCGACAGGTAGAGCGAGAGGAAGCCGACCGGCACGTTGAGGAAGAAGATCCAGCGCCAGGAGAAGTTGTCGGTGATGACGCCGCCGAGCGTCGGGCCGATGGCCGGCGCGAGCACGACGGCCATGCCGTAGACGGCGAAGGCCATCCCGCGCTTGGCGGGCGCGAAGGTGTCGGCCAGGATCGCCTGCTCGCTCGGCGCCAGCCCGCCACCGCCTGCGCCTTGCATGATGCGGAAGAGGATGAGCAGCCCGATGTTCGGCGCGATGCCGCACAGGAAGGAGCTGATGGTGAACAGCGCCACGCACGACATGTAGAAGCGCTTGCGCCCGTAGCGCGTGGCCAGCCAGCCGCTGATCGGCAGCACGATGGCGTTCGACACCAGGTACGAGGTGAGCACCCAGGTGCTCGTCGTCTGGTCGACCGACAGGTTGCCGGCGATGTGCGGCAAGGCCACGTTGGCGATGCTCGTGTCGAGCACCTCCATGAACGTGGCGAGGGTCACCGTGAGCGCGATCGCCCACGGATTGCGGAAGACGGGATGCTGGCCGGTCCGCTGCGCCATGACGTTACTGGAGGTACACCGTCGGCTCGACGCTCATGCCCGGGCGCAGGCGGTCGTAGCCGACCTGGTTCTCGTCGATCTGGATGCGCACCGGCAGGCGCTGCACCACCTTCACGTAGTTGCCCGTCGCGTTCTCCGGCGGGAGAAGGCTGTAGATCGCGCCGGTGCCGCCCGGCATGCTCTGCACCGAGCCGCGCAGGTCGATGTCGAGCGCGTCGACGTGGATCTCGGCGCGTTCACCCGGGTGCATGTGCTCCAGCTGGGTCTCGCGGAAGTTCGCCGTGATCCACAGGTCCTTGATCTGCACGAGCGCGAACAGCTGCTGGCCTGGGGAGATGCGGTCGCCGATGTTGACCGACTTCTTGCCGATGATGCCGTCCACCGGCGCGTAGATCTTCGTGTACTTGAGGTTCAGCTCCGCCTGATCGAGCTGCGCCTGCGCGCCGAGCACCTGCGCCTCGCGCTGCGCCACGGTCGCCTTCTGCGCCTCGAGCTGCTTCGGCGCGTTGGCCTTCGTCGCCGCCGACTTGCTGATCGCGTCGGCCAGCTTGGAGCGCGCCTCCGCCTGACGGTTCAAGCTCGCCTGCGTGGCCGCACGCGCCGCATCGAGCGAGGCGAGCGACTTGGCCGCCGTCGTCGTGTGCGTGTCGTAGTCCTGCGGACTGACCGCGCCGGTCTGCACCAGCTTCTGCGAGCGCTGCTGCTCGAGCAGAGCGTTCTGGTAGTCCGCCTCCGCGGCGCGCTCCTGCGCCATCGCCGCGATGTAGTCACGCTCGGCGGCCGAAGCTTCGGAGCCCGCACCGGAGACGTCGCTGCCGCTGGTGGCGATGTTCTGCGTGTTGGTCACGTCGGTGATGGGGACATTGGGCGACTCGGCCTTCGCCGAAGCCTTCGCCTGCTCGAGGTTCGCCTTCGCCTGCTCGAGCGCCACCTGGTAGTCGGGCACGTCCAGCTCGACGAGCAGATCGCCCGCGTGGACGATCTGGTTGTCGACCACGTACACGCCGGTGACCGTGCCGGTGACCCGCGGGCTGATGGCGCTCACGTCGGCGTCCACCTGCGCGTCGTCGGTGTCCTCGTACGTGTGGATGTGGTGGAAGAGCCAGAGGCCGCCGAGGATCACGCCGGCGATCGCCAGCAGGATGATCACCGTGCGGAGCGGATGGGCGCGGGCGCCGTCGCGGATGCGCGCGGGGAGTGGCTTCTTCGGCTGGTCGGCCTTCGGGTCCTTCTCGTCGTCCGGCTTCTCG
>JAMFST010000035.1 GCA_026225435.1 Labilithrix luteola | reverse complement strand
CTTGCCGGTCCCGGTCTCGCCGAGGATGAGCACCGGGATGTCCGAGTCGCGCAGCCGCTGCACCTGCTCGAGGAGCTGGCGCATCACCGGCGAGCGGGCGGTGAAGCGCTTGTCCGCCGAGGGCCGCAGCAGCTTGCCCCGCCGCGAGGTGCCCGGGCCGACCGCATCGCCGATGGCGGCGGCCAGGTCCGCCGGAGCTACCGGCTTCACCAGCACCTCGTCGGCGCGCGCGCGGAGGTTGCGCAAGGTGGCCGCGCTCGGGTGGTTGGCGAGGATGATCACGGGGATGTCGCGGCGCTCCTGGAAGGGCGCGAAGGTGCCCGTCGCCTGTACGTCCTTGATGATGACGTCCGGGCGGAACGTCGCCATCAGGCGGTTCGCTTCGAAGCGATCGGCGCAGGAGCGCGCGGCGAAGCCTTGCGACGCGAGGGCATCCACGAGCGTGGCGCGATAGTCCGCGTCACGGGCAACGACGAGGACGACGGTACCGGTCGCCGCGACGGGCTCTCCGCTCATTCCGCGACCGCCCGCGCGCTCTTGGGCGCCGGTGCGAGCTGGCGAGCCAGCGAGGTGAGGTAGGCCCAGCCGAGCCCCTGCGCGCTCGCGCGGTCGGTGAAGATCCAGAGGCTCTGGCGCGGGGACTCCCCTAGCTCGGTGCCGAAGCACCAGGCCTCGGCCTCGCCGGTGACCATCGAGTTGAGGTGGTAGCCGAGATCTTCGAGATCCGAGCCGACCTCGTTGGGATCGGGGGAGAGGCGAACGTCGAGGACCGGCGCGCGCCGGCGGACGATGTCGCTCATGAGACTCGCGTCGATGCGGTCACGCCAGGCGCCGCACACCGGCTGGTCGTTCTCGAAGAGGAGCACGCCCTCGATCTCGGAGGCGCGCTCCATGAGGGTGCGCATCTCGTCGACCTCGATGGGGCGCTCGGAGGAGCCCCAGGTGTGCTGCACCGGCGTCTTGCTCCATCCTTGGGGAGGCGCGGGGGCCGGCGTGGAGATTCGATCGATCCCGGCGACCTTGCACAAGGCCGACAGGGCGATGCCGAAGGCGCTCTCCGGGCGGAGGCGGCACCAGAGCGAGCGGCGGGCGACGTTGATGGCCGTGCCCAGGAGCGTGCCGCGGGCGGTGCGCAGCGCGACGTGATCGGCGCCATCGAGCACGGTGCGCTCGGCGACGATGGTGGGCACGCGCGACACGACGGCGAGGGCGCTGGCCGGGAGGTGCTCGATGAGATCGTGCCCGTCGAGCGCCTCGAGCCAGGCGGCTTCGCTCAGCTGCTCGCGCACGCGGTCGAGGAGCGGCGTCGCCGGCGCGCCATGTCGATCGAGCCGCTTGGAGCGCGGGCCACGCGGCGACAGCTCGCGCGCATCGAAGGTGAGCCGGGTGTCGTAGGAGGCGTACTCGCGGTGACGCGAGAGGAAGATGGTGCGCCCATCGGGGCTCGCGTCGAGCGTGGTGAGCGCCCCGCGAATCTGGTGCTCGAGCGCGCCGCGGATCTCGTCCAGCGAGACCACCTGCCAGGCGAGCAGCGTCTCGCCGAGCGGCAGCCGATCGCGCCGGCAGCTCTCGAGGATCTCGTGGAAGGTCTCCTTGGTGAGCGTGGTGTGCTCGAGCAGGTGGCGAATGAAGGCGAAGGGGAGGCTCGAGTCGGTAGCCCAGGCCACGCGCCCCGACTGGAGGTACAGGTGCACCTCGACGTTCGAGGACACGCTCACCAGCTCCCCGCTCGCCTCCTGGGCGATGAGATCGAAGAGCACGTCGAGCGGCGCTTCGGTGGGTGTCATGACGCCACCGCGAAGGTGTCGATCGGTGCCACGGTGCTCACCCGGCTGGCGCGGGCGCTGCGCTCGCCGATGTCCTGCGCGAGCCGCTCGATGACCGGCTCCCAGACCACCGCGCGCATCTCGCCGCGGTCGACGAGCTCGTCGACGCGGTCGTCGAGGCCGTGGAGGGAGGCGAGCTCGATGAAGACTCGTTTCGAGATCTCTTCACTCTCATCCGTCTCGGTTTGAGCCGCCAGCGAGCGGAGAGCGCTGCGGATCACGAGGGAGTCATGCTCGATGAGCTCTTGACGTCGGTCGATGTGTCGCAAGATAGCCGCGAAAGCGCAAACATCGCGCCAGACCGCAGCGCCGTCGACGAGGCGCCGCTCCGACTTCAACCAGCCGAGGATTCGCCGCTGCAGGCTGCGGAGCTGGTCGCGATCGTGGAGGCGCAGCGCGCCGAAGATCGGCTGCCCCACGACCACCGCGATGGCATGACCGGCGCGGCGCAGGTGCACCTCGACGTCCTCGAGGCGGTCGCACGCATCGCCGTGCGCGAAGATGGTCGCGCGGAAGCTGGCATAGCAGCGACGCACCTGCAGACCGAGCTCCAGCTCCGAGAGCGTGTCGAGGTAGGCGGGGCGCGACGACTCGCGCGAGATGACGCGATCGAGCGCGCACAGCGCCTTGGTCACCCGGCGCAGCGCGCTGTCGCACTCGGCGAGGAAGTTGGCGGTCTCCTGCGGAGCGAGCTGCGAGAGGCGCGCGGCACGATGACGGAGCTCGAGGCGCGCGACGAAGGCGATGTCGGCGATGCGCGAGCGCGAGTCGGGGTCGAGCACCGTACCTTCCCCGTCGACGAGGTCGTCGAACGGGTCGAAGGGCTCGGCGAGCTCGGTCAGCTCGGACTCCCCCCGGCAGCTCGGGGGCTCGGCGACCTCGCACGCGTCGAGGACACATCCGACGAGCTGATGAGCCTGGGTGAGCAGCGACGTCGTCTGCGGTTTGAGCTCGCTCGACAGGACCTCGCTCGACGCCGACTCGAACGTCCCCACGTCGATCGCACGGACGCGCTCGACGAGCTCGACCATGCTTCGCCGGTAACGATCGTAGGCTGCTTTTTGCGAGACGTTGTTCATCGACGAGGGGGGGCCGCAACGGCGGAGGCGCCGGTCAGTGAAGGTTGGACGAAAGCGGTGGTGCGCTGCGCACCGTCTATCCGGGAGTTCCGCGGACGGGCTCGAAGTCGCCCTACACTTATACGGCTGAGTGTCGCAGACTTCGAGGGGCAGACAAGCATTCGGCGCTGTTCTTTGGTGCTCAAAGGATGTTCGGGCTTCACTTCTCGAAGTTGGTGACCTCGCAGCGTCTCGTGACATGACTTTCGATCATCCCGGGGTGAGATCGTCGCCTCTCACTCTGCGACGACGGGCAGGCTGCTCCTCCTGCTCACTCTTTGGGTGAGCAGTTCGCGAACACGCTCGAGCGCCCGTCCCAGATTGCGACGGAAGGTCCCGTAAGAGAGCCCCAGCTCTGCGGCGATCTGCTCGTGTTTGCCTTGTTTTAGTACGTACACGGCGTGAAGCACCTGGTGGAGCTTCCGGTCGGCGACGGTGAGCTGCAGGTTGTCGAGGGCGTCGAGCAGCAGGCGACGGAGCTCGGCGACCGGATCGGCGCCGCGGCAGGCCTCGAGGGCGAGGAGCGGGCTCGTGGCGAGCGCCTCGAGATCGTCCAGGTGCCCAAGAGCAAAGCGAACTGCGTCGAGCGTGGGCGCTTGCGGGGGGAGCGAGGCCGGCGTCATGCCGCTCAGCATGTCCTCGTTGGCGGCGAGCAGCTCGGCGACGATGGCGCCCGGGCGGACACCGGAGAGCCCGCGGTAAAGCATCGCGACGCCGTCGATGGTCATGCGGGGCACCGCGTGCACGGTGTGGGGCGGCCGCGCCGGGTCGACCACCAGCACCGCCGCTCCCAGCTCGCGCGACGCGAAGAAGGTGCGCAGGAGGTGGCGCGCACACGCCTGGGAGATTTCCCCCCAGCGACGCAGATCGTGCTCCGGCAGGACGAAGGCGAGCACCGCCAGCCCCTCGATCGGTCCGTCGGTCGCGAGGCGCCCGAGGAGCCCCTGCACCGCGGCGCGGCGGCGATCGAGCGTGTCGTTTGCGGACGGCGAGGACGACACCGTCGCCACCTGGAAGACGCCGACGATCTCGTCGGCCCGCTCGACGAAGAAGGTGGTGCAGGAGCCGGACTCCAGGCGCCGGGTGATGTCGTCGGCCGCGGCGTCGTCGCCGAGGATCCGGGCGGCCCGGTCGATCGCGTCGGCGTCTCCGCGGCGCGCCCGGCGCACGGTGACGACGCCGTCCATCGCGCCGAGCACCCGCCGCACGACCGGCTGCTCGCCGAGCGCCTCGACCAGATCGTCGACCACCGACGGGGCATAGGCGCTCGACCCATCTTCGAGCCGCTTGGCGTAATAGGTCACCAGCTGCACGTGCTGCGCGGCGTAGCGCACCGGGTTGCGACGGCGCAGGCGCTCGCGGAGGCCCTGACGAAGCAGCTGCGGCATGCGCAGGCCGACCCCGTCGGGATCGCGCAGGCAGATCTCGCCGAGCGCGTCGTAGGTGCTCGCCGCGTCGGCCTCGTTTCCCAGCAGATCGGCGAGCAGATCCTCGGTGATGCGCGCCGGCAAGGCGGCCAGCTTGAGGATGTCGAGCGAGAGCGGCCCCTCGCCGAGCTTCTGGGTGAGGGCGTCGAGGGCGTGGGCCTCGCGGTTCTCCTCGCTCGATCCCTGCGTCCGCGCCAGCGCGGCGATGGAGAGCGGATGCCCTTGCGCCGCCCGCACCGCCGATCCGTGCGCGATGGTGTCGAGGTCGAGGTTCCCCGCCATCCGCAGGCTCTCCGCCTCCGACAGCGGCCCCAGGGTGCACAAGGTCACCGCGCGCGAGGAGTCTCCCCACCAGGCCGGCGGAGGGCGGCGGCGGGCGGCCACCACGATGCGGCACTCCTCCGGGATGTGCGCGAAGAGATCGCGCGGGATCGTCTCGGCGCGGAGCCAGGCGTCGAAGTTGTCGATGAGCAGCACCCAGCGGCGCGAGGCGAGGCGGCGGGCCGTGGAGAAGAGCGCAGCGACGGCCGGGAGCGCGTCGGTGTCCGGGTGGATGGCGGCGAAGATGGCCGCGTCGCTCGGATCGAGGGCGCTCGCGTCCAGGCGGAAGTGGATGCAGCCGAGGCTGCGGCACCAGGTCTCGTATGCCTCGAGGAGCGCCGTCTTGCCGATGCCGAGCGGCCCCTCGAGGAAGAGGAGCGAGCGCCCGCGCCCCCCGACGAACGTCTCGAAGGTGAGCCGCTCGAAGGCGCGGCCGACGAACGCCGGGGTGCTCGAGGCGACAGCTGACGCCGGGCGCTTGCGCATCCGCAGGACCAGCCAGCGCTCGTCCCCCACGCGCGCCATCGCCACCGTCAGCTGATCGCCGTTGGCGGCGGTGGTCACCGGCGCCTCGCTCACCACACCGTTGAGCACCAGGTCGAGACCGCGAACCGAGTCCCCGTCGGGCAGCAGCTCGATCAGGTTTCGCCCGGTCAGGCTCCCGGGCAGCTTGAGCAGCTCACCGAACAGCGGGGTGTCGAGCGACACGCGCAGATCGGCGTCGACGAGGGCGAGGATCGCCCCGTCCGTCTGCATCGGGTCCGTTGCCGGGCTCAGTGGCCTCACGTCGGGGTGAGTCTACGTCGAGACCAGCGCAGGGCGAGCCCTTCGCGAGCGTAAGTTCGCTTTCACATATGAAACGACGAACATACATTTGTGGCTTCCCAGGCCACGGACTCGCTCGCGACCCTCGCGATGGGGCTCAGCGAGAGGCGACGGCGAACCGGATCTCGCGGGTCGAGCTGCGGTAGGCGACCTGGCTCGCCTCGGGGTGCGCCGCGGGATCTTCCACCCCGAGCGCGATCATCTGATCGAGATAATCGAGGCGTCGCGAGGCGGAGGCGACCAGCCGGGCGTCACACGCGTCCACGCCGGGCATCGGCGCGCAGCGGGCGAGGACCTCGCGCTCGGCCATCTGTGCCTCGTGCGCGCGCCCCATGTCGAAGAGGGCCACGGCGTGCAGATGTGCAACGGCCGGGGCCGTACGAACCGACGCCGGGGCCGACTCGACCACCCGCAGCGCCAGGCCCGGTGCCCGCGCGTCGAGGTAGGCCTGCGCCAGGCTCGCCACCTCGCGCGGATCGTCGCGGTGCTGCGCGGCGTCGCCTTCGAGCGCGTCCATCGTGGCCACCGCTTGCGAGGTGGTCGGGACCACCACGGCGCGTTCCCCGGCCATGCCGCTCGCCCCCCAGAGAAGCGCCACGACCCCGAGAATCCCCGCGCTCGCCTGCGCCGTCACGTTCGCCATGTGCTGTGTTCCTTCGACGGACGACCGGTGCGCCCGATGCAATCGCGTTTAGAGGTCGAGCCCGCCCCCGTCCAGCCAGACAGCGTGGATCGGAGGAAGTTCCCGCGCCGCCGTCGATTCGCTCAGAATGCGTGAGAAAGCTCGTTCAGCACGAAATCACCTACAGCGCGCGTGCCCAGCTGCCCGCCCACATCCTGCGTGCACTTCCCCTCGGCGATGGCGTGCGACACCAGCTTCTCCATGCGCGCCTCCTCCTCCGGGTAGCCGAGGTGGGTCAGCATCATGCCGACGGTGAGGAAACAGGCCATGGGGTTGGCCAGGTCCTTCCCCGCGAGCGGCGGCGCCGAGCCGTGCACCGGCTCGAACATGGCGACCCGACCCGGGCCCCCCGAGGCGTGCACGTTGGCGCTGCCGGCCATCCCGAGACCGCCCTGCAGCGCGGCGCCGAGGTCCGTCACGATGTCGCCGAAGAGATTGCAGGTTACAACGACCTCGAACGGCGACGGATCCTGCACCAGGTAGAAGCACAGCGCGTCGACGTAGACGTGCTTGGCGTCGATGCCGGGGTACTCCTTCGCCACCTCGAAGAAGCAGCGGTACCAGAGCTCGTGCGCGTGCTTCATGGCGTTGGACTTGTCCGCCATGTGGACCGTCTTCTTGCCGCGCGCCTTGGCGAACTCGAAGCCGGCGCGGATCAGGCGCTCGACCCCCTTGCGCGTGTTCACGTCCTCGTTGATGGCGATCTCGTCCGGCGTGCCGCGCTTGAACTGGCCGCCCATGCCGACGTAGATCCCCTCGGTGTTCTCGCGGAAGACGGTGAAGTCGACGTCCTTCGCGGTGCGCCCCTTGAGCGGCACCAGGCGATCGGCGAGCGCCTTCACGGGCCGTACGTTGGCGTAGAGATCGAGCCCGAAGCGCAGGCCGAAGAGGATGTCGCGGGCGTGCTCGAGACCGGGTACCCGCGGATCGCCGAGCGCACCGAGGAGCACGGCGGACGCCTCGGCGGCGATGCGGTCGGCGATCGGCTTGGGGTAGGTCGTCTTGTCCTTCAAGTAGCGGTCGGCGCCGAGGTCGAGGGACCAGAGGTCGAGGTCGAGGCCGCGCTTCTCCCGGTAGAATTCGAGGACGCGCTCCCCCTGGGCGACGACCTCCGGACCGATTCCGTCACCGCCGAGAAGCGCGATCAAGTGCTTGCTAGCCATGCGGCGCACCCTAAGCCAAGAGGCTGGAGGCGGGACAGCGGTGATCCAGGGAGCGTCCGCCGATGTCCATGCGGGGACTCCCGATGACGCAGCGCGCGGCGCTCGATTTCTGGCGGCGGTAGAAAGTGACAGTGGAGGCGGCGAAAACGCGGGAAACTCGAGCCGCCACGACGTGGCATCAAGGGTGCAGTGAGGGAACACGTGCTTCCCTCTCTTCGCCCCGCAGCCTCGGTCCTGTCGATGATCTCGCTGGCCCTTGCCGTCGGCAGCGGCGGTCTCCTCAGCGGCTGCGCCGGGAGCGCGTCCGCTGCGGACGGAGCCAGCAGCTCCGCGGCCGATGACAGCTCCGCCTCCGCGCTCTCCTCGGCGCTGGCCACGAGCATCCCGGTCGGCTCGACGCTGAAGACGGTCGCGTACCTCAACCTGCGCACCGGCGCCGGCACGGACCACTCGGTGATCCTCGTCATCCCCGACGGCGCCAAGGTGACCGTCGAGTCGGCCACCTCGACCCGCGGCTGGTACTACATCAACTACGACGGGAACCTCGGCTACAGCGCCGGGCAGTACATGGTGCTCGAGAGCAGCGGCAGCGGTGGTAGCGACGGTGGGACCGACTCCGGCAGTGGAAGCGGCGGCGACGACGGCGGCACCACCAGCACCGCGGCGGTCACCCGAGCGTCCAGCTGGGTGTCGGCGGCGGTCCCCTACTGCGGCGGCGTGAACTTCGGCACCGACGCGATCTGCGGCGGCACCTGCGAGCGCACCGGCGCGGCCGACAACAGCGCCTGGAACAGCTACCGCTCGGATTGCTCCGGCTTCGTCTCGTACTCGTGGGGGCTCGCTGCGCCGGGGCTCACCACCTCCGGCTTCGCGCCGTTCGACACGAGCGTCAGCAGCGAGATCGACGCCGACGAGCTGCAGCCGGGCGACGCGCTCAACAGCGTGCCCGAGCAGCACATCGTCCTCTTCGCGGGCTGGGCGGACAAGAGCGCCGGCCAGGCCAACATCATCGAGGAGTACGACTGCGACCACGACGCCACGGCGCACGTGCTCACCCTGGAATTCAGCGCGGGCTCGTCGTCGGTGTACATCCCGGACTGGGCGCCGCAGAGCTACCGCGCGATCCGCAAGAACTGAGCGCGGCGGTCTCGATGCGATCGCCGCGCGCCGCCACGCTCCTCGTCGCTTCGGCGGTGGCGGCGCTGGGAGCCGCGGCGGTGGCGTGCTCCTCGTCGTCGACGACGAGCGCCGGCGAGACGGCGGACGGCGGTGTCACCTACGTGCTCGACGGCGTGTACGTCGCCGGCGACAGCAACGACGTGTGGCGCTTTCACGAGGGGCGTTACGCGCTGGATCCGGAGATCTGTCCCGCGTCTGCAGGTGATGCGGGCGACGACGACGATGACGCGCTCCCCGAGGACGTCACGATCGACGACGGGTGCACCGAGACCGGCTCGTACGCCATCTCGGCGGACGCGACGACGCTCACGCTGACGCGCGACGCGGACGGCACGTCGACGACCGAGGCGTTCCAGGCGCAGCAGTCGGTGAGCGCGGACGTCGACGCGGGGGTGGTCACCGAGATCGGTGGGCTCGTCACGACCATGGGGTCGCTGGTGAGCACGACGCTCCTGGCGACGCTGATCAACGTCGGAGGCAAGCTGCTCACCGCGGCCCCCTGTAGCGGGCAGACCGCCAGCGCCGGGAGCGACACCGGAGCGATGGTCCGCCTGGCCACCGACGTGGGCTTCAGCTGCCTGCAGTCGCAGCTCACCTTGCCGGCGTACTCCGTGCCGGCGGCTCCGGACGGGGGCGCCTACTGCACGTCCTTCTCGCAGCCGGGCTGCACCGCCGCGAACTACTACGGTCGCCGCGGCATCCCCTACGTGTACGACGCGTTCGTCTCCGGAGGGAGCCAGGCGGAGTGCGGCTTCGAGTACGAGCCGGGCGCGTCGAGCGCGAGCGGCGGCCAGGGGAACCCTCGCTGGACGCCGTACATTCGCGACACCTCGGGGTACTACGAGTACGGCACGCCCGACCGCCCCGCGGGCGCCGCGCTGACGTTGCTCTGCACCGTCGACAGCGACGGGCACCTGCAGATGAAGATCGACGGCGTGGCGGTGATGCGCTCGGACTCGCCCACCACCCGCCTCGAGTCGAAGCAGACGTTCGTGCCGGCGACGACGCACGCCTTCCGCATCACCAGCATCGCCTGGCCGAAGACGATGACCTCGGATCCGACCAAGCTCGCGGCGCTGAAGAAGGCCGGGCAGTACTTCCCGCCTTACTCCTGCCAGCCGATGAACCAGCTGCAGGTCACCTACGCGACGTCGCTCGCCTGCACGTCGAGCGCAGGGACGCCGTCGGTGCCGCTGGTCGCCGGGAGCGGCGGGAACGCCAGCTGGAGCCCGGGGGCGAGCGGTCTCGGATACACGCTCAGCCCCGCCAGCGAGGCGACCGAGACCCGCAGCGGGATGTCGTCGACGGATACCTTGTTCCCCGGCGGAGGCTGACGGGCCGCCGGCGTGCTCAGGTCACGCTGAGCGCGGCGTCGACCACGTCGTGAGCGTCGGCACCGGGGGCGAGCGCGCGGGAGAAAACGCTAGCCGCGGAGCTTCTTGATCGCGGCGGTGACATCGGCCGTCTCGGCGTTCGCTCCCGTCGCCTTGATCGCCTTCATGGCCACGCCCATCGCTTGACCGTCCCCCTTGGCCGCCTTGATCGCCTCGGCCACCGGCTCGAGCGCCTTGGCGATCGCGTCCGCGTCCATCGACGACGGCAGGAGGGCGAGGAGCACCTGGTTCTCGCGCGTGAGCTTCGCCTTGCTCTCCTCGTCGGTGGTGGCCGCGAGGGTCTCGAGGTTCGACTTCACCAGCTTGCGCACGATGACCATCGCCGCGGCGTCGTCGACCGTGGCTCCGCGCGACTCGGCGGTCTGGATCTCGCCCAGCGCGAGGCGCAGGACGTCCTTGGCGACGGTGTCCTTCTCCTTGGCAGCGGTGAACGAAGCGGTGCGGATCGTGTCGACGAACATGGCGGAATCTCTAGCACGGCCTCAGCGCAGGACGCCTTCGCCG
>JAMFST010000401.1 GCA_026225435.1 Labilithrix luteola | reverse complement strand
GTCTCCACGTCGCGCGCGTCGTCGACGAGGAGCTCGATGCCGTTGGCGACGCAGGCGCTGCCGACGATCTCCGGCGCCTCGTGGTCGTGGTTCCCGTGGCAGGCGAACACCTTTCCCGGCAGCCCCTTGAACGGAGCGAACGCCTCGAGGAGAAGGTCGGCGTCGCTCATCGACTCCATGGTGAGAAAGTCGCCGGTGAGCAGGATCAGATCGGGGTTCATCTCCACGGCGCGCTGGGCGATGCCGCGCAGCCGGGCCACCGACATGAACGGGCCGAGGTGCGTGTCGGACAGCTGCACGATGCGCAGCGGGCGATCGACGCGCGCGCCGCCCGCGTGCTCGCGATCGATCGGCGCGACGCCGTCCATCTTCGACACGGCCAGCGGCGGCACGGGCGGGCTGCCGAAGCCGGGGACCACGAGGTGGATCGTCTCGCGCTTGGTGGTGAGCGACTGGTACAGGCCGATCGCCGAGGCGAGGTAAGGCAGCTGGAATCCCCAGGGATGAAAACCGAAGGCGGCGACGACGGCCCAGGGGAGCGCCAGCAAGGTGCCGGCGACGAACCATGCCGAGGGCCAGCTCACCAGCAACCGGTAGACCAGCGGCCGCATGTGCGGGCGGGAGAGGGCGACGAAGTTCACGTACGCCGAGAGGTGGAACGCGGCGACCACCGGCAAGAGCGGCCCGAACCAGCGCGCGAGCCCGAGCATGATCAGCGAGTAGATGCCGAAGATGATGGCGACGAACATCGCCCGCTGCGCCCCGCGGAGAACGCGCGCGACGACGACGGCGGACAGCCAGCCGACGACAGTCAGAGGAACGAACCAGGACACGTGGGAAAGGCTAGCGCGCAGCTCTCGGTCAGGGGGAATAGTCGTACGGGCCGCAGAGGCCGAGATCGACGTCGTCGAGGAACGTACGATCGCAGCCCGCCGCGTGGATGCGCTCGCAGCGAGTGCGGCAGGGGCTGTGCTCGTCGTCGCCGTCCTTGCACGCCTGGACGCACGTGAACGCGCGAGTGCAGATGTCGAAGGCGCTCTTCTTCGCCTTGCAGCCGTGGTTGTGGCGGACGGACGCCTCCCACGCGGCGATCTCCTGCGGGCACTTGGTGGCGCAGGCGTCTCGGGTGGCGAGGCACGCGTCGTGACACCGGGTGACGGCGGCGGCGGCGCCCCCCTTCGCCTGACACCCGTCCTTGCAGGTGGTGCACTCGCTGCCGCAGTCGCTGCGGCACCCGAAGTCGACCGCTTCGGGCCCGGGGATGCACGACTGCTCGGGGACCTGGAAGGTGCAGGAGCGCGGGTCGTCGTCCGCCATGGGCAGATCGATCCCGCCTTCATTTTTACCCGTGTTGGCGATATTCATGCCCGCATCGCCAGCGACGGCCGCCGCGTCGCTCGTCGTCGGCACAAATCCAGTATCCGCCACCAGTTTCGGCGCGGGCGCGTCCTCGCTGGCGCGCGAGCAAGCGAGCGCTGCGAGACATGCCGACGCGACGAGCGCACATACCTTCACCGACCGATTCACCAGACCGAGTCTACCCGCTCGCGCGGGCGCGTGGCGGCCTCGTCACGAAGGTGTACGCTCCACCGATGACGGTGGCGAGATCCCGGTGGTGGTGATGGGCGCCATGCCCCGCCGGGAAGGGAGGTGGGAGACGCTGGGAGCGCGCGGCTACCTGCAGAAGCCGTTCGAGCTTTCCGCGCTCATCCAGGCCCTCCGCCTCTGACGAGCGCCCCCAATTTATTTTTTGCGAATCGCTGTCACCAGGCGGACGCCCGCCGCGTTGGTCCGATGAACCCGCAAGGAGAAATCGACCATGATGACCGCGAGCGCCGTGCCGTCCTTTCCGTCTGATCCGTCCACCGGCGGCCGCCTCGTGCCGGTCGATCCCACCACCCTCCCCCGGCGCGAGGTGAGCGTGGAGGCGAGCGCGCGCGGCGGAATGGCGCGCGTGGTGCTGCGCCAGCGCTTCCGCAACGCGCACGCCGAGCCTCTCACGGTGTCCTACCTGTTCCCGTTGCCGGAGGACGCGGCGGTCTCCGGGTACGCCTTCACCATCGGGGACCGGCGCATCGTCGGCGAGGTCGACAAGCGCGCCGCGGCTCGCGAGCGCTTCGAGGAGGCGATCGCCTCGGGGCACACCGCGGCGCTGCTCGATCAGGAGCGCACCAGCCTCTTCACCCAGGAGATCGGCAACGTGCCGCCGGGCGTCGAGGTGACCGCGGAGATCACCCTCGACCAGCCGCTGCGCTGGCTGGCGGAGCGAGGAGGCGGATCGTGGGAGTGGCGCTTTCCGCTGGCGAGCGCGCCGCGCTACCTCGGGGTGAAGGGGCGGGTCGCCGACGCGGAGCGGGTGGCGCATCTCGTGGCGGACGGGGAGCTCCCGGTGCGCGCTTCGCTGGCCATGAGAGTGGGCGACGCGCTCGCGCCGGGCGCGCAGCTGGCCACGCCGGCGGACGTGCCGCTCGACCGCGACGTGGTGGTGACCTGGCCGGTCGCTGCGCTGACGCCCGGGGCGACGCTGGCGACGTTCGAGACCTACGGCCTGCTCACCGTCGTCCCGCCGCGCACCGACGCGCGTCCAGAGCGCGTGGCGCGCGATCTCATCGTGCTCCTCGACACGAGCGGCTCCATGGGCGGAGCGCCGCTCGATCAAGCGCGCCGCGTGTGCCTCGCGCTGATCGACACGCTCGCGGAGACCGATCAGCTGGAGATGATCGAGTTCGGCTCGCGCGCCGTCCGCTGGAAGCGCTCGGCGGTGGCGGCGACCGAGGCGAACAAGGCCGCGGCGCGCAAGTGGCTCGCCTCGCTCCGGGCCAGCGGATCGACCGAGATGCGCACCGCCATCGAGGAGGCGATGAGCGGCCTGCGCGCTCTCGGCCAGCGGCAGGTGATCCTGGTGACCGACGGGCAGATCGGCTTCGAGAGCGAGGTCGTCGCCGCCATCCTCCAGCGCTTGCCGGTCTCCTCGCGCATCCACACCGTCGGCGTGGGCTCGGCGGTGAATCGCACGCTGACCGGCGGAGCAGCGCGCGCCGGTCGCGGGGTGGAGGTGATCATCGCCCTCGACGAGGACGTGGAGAAGGCGGCGCAGCGGCTGGTGGCGCGGACCGATGCGCCGCTGGTGGTCGACGTGACGGTGAGCGGCCCGGCGCTGAGCGCGCACGCGCCGGCGCGGCTCCCGGATCTCTACGCCGGCGCGCCG
>JAMFST010000400.1 GCA_026225435.1 Labilithrix luteola | reverse complement strand
GCTCGCCGCAGATGGCGGAGACGACGGCGAGCCCGGCCACGCCGGTTGCGCGGACGGCGGCGGCGCGGGGCGGATGGATGCCACCGATGGCGATGCTGGGGCGGGACGCGCGGGAAACGAGCGCGCGGGCGCCGTCGAGGCCGAGCGGCGGCTGGTGATCGGGCTTGGTCGCCGTCGCGAAGTACGGGCCAACACCGTAGTAGTCGACGGGTGCTCGCTCCGCGCGCGCGAGCTGCGCGGCGTCGGTGATCGACAGGCCGATGATCGCGTCCGGTCCGAGCCGCTCGCGGGCGATCTCCGGCGACTCGTCGTCCTGCCCGACGTGCACTCCGTCCGCCCCGGCGCGCAGCGCAACCTCGACGCGATCGTTCACCAGCAGCGGGATGCCCAGCGGCCGGAGCACGCCGACAAGCGCGACGGCCTGCGCCAGCAGCACCTCGTCGGACGCCGACTTGTCGCGCAGCTGCACCATCGTCACTCCGCCGCGCACAGCCGCGAGCACGGTGTCCACCAGCGCATCCGCCGAGACCAGCTGCGGATCGGTGACCAGACACAGCGCGAGGGCGCGCCGATCAAGCACGGCGGATCTTCGCGCCGGCGGCGAGCTCCTTCGGGCTGAGCGAGGCGAGCGCGTCGAGGAAGCGCACCGCGTTGGCCGTCACGTTCATCACCGCGTCGTTGGTGATGTTGTGCACCAGCGGGCGCGCCTTGCGCATCCACTCCAGCGCTGACTCAAGATCGAAATCGGTCGACATCCGCCGTCCCTCCGCTGGCATTACCCAGTTCAGGTCAATGGGTGTGATCTCAGCCGCGTGATGCGGCACCCCATGGCAACGGGCACCCTAGGCCCGATGCCCCGAGCTGACAAGGTGAAGGCCGGGGTGGCCTCGGGACAGGCGGTCAGGCCGTCAGGCGGAAGGGGCCGGGCGCGAACAAGCGCGCGTCCATCGTTCGCAGATCCGGCGCCACCGCCACCGTCGTGTCGCACTGATCGAGCACGTCGCGTTGCAGGTCGATCCCGGGCGCGATCTCCACCAGCGTGAGCCGGCGCACGCCTGCCTCGTCGACCCGCGTCTCGAAGACGGCGCGCTCGGTGATGTACAGCACGGGCGTGTGCTTGCGCGCGACGTAGGCGGCGTTGAAGCTGAGGTGCGAGACCGCCTCGACGATCTTCCGCGAGTGCCCCTCGGCGACGATGCGCAGCTGGCCGCCTTCGACCGCGACCTTCAGGCCGCCGGCGGTCAAGGTGCCGACGAAGATCACCGCGCGCGCCCCCTGGGTGATGTTGATGAAGCCGCCGACGCCGGCGATCATCCGGCGCTCGCCTTCGCCGAAGCGGCTCACGTTCAGGTCGCCGCGCGCGTCGAGCTCCGCCATGCCGAGCACGGCGAGATCGATCCCGCCGCCGTCGTAGAAGTCGAACTGCGCCGGCTGGTCGACGACCGCCTCGGGATACGCCGACGCGCCGAAGCTCAACCCGTCGGCCGGCGTGCCACCGAAGGGGCCCGCTTCCACCGTGAGAGTGAACCCCTCGAGACCGGCCGCGTGCGCCATCCCGCCGATGAGCGCCGGCATCCCCACGCCGAGGTTCACCACCCGCGGCGCCCGCCGCTGGATCTCCAGCACCGCGCGACGCTGGGCGATCATCCGCGCATCGAGCGCGCTCGGGGTCGTCTCGTGCGACGGCGAGGCGGGCGAGACCGTCGTGCCTTCCCCACGCCAGGGCACCAGGTAGCTCGCGTTGTGATCCTCGCCGAACGTCATCTGGTGGTGCAGTGGATCCTCGCTCACCACCACGTAGTCGACGAGGACGCCGGGTACGCGGATCGGGCCGAGCGCCTCGTGTCGGTCCACCAGGTGGCGCACCTGCGCGACGACGATCCCGCCGCTGTTGCGGGTCGCCTGCGCGAGCGCCAGGAGCTCGTGATGGAACGCCTCGTCGTGCGTGCTCAGGTTCCCGCGCGGATCCGCGGAGGTCGCGCGGAGCAGGGCGCAGTGAATGGGGAACGACGGGTAGAAGAGCATCTCCTCGCCACCGAGCGCGGCCGCTTCCACCGACTTCACCCAGGGCGCACGCCCGGCCGCCAGCGCCGCTACCGCCGTCTCGTTGAGCGCGCCCCCCTCGTACCTCGCATCGAGCGACGTGCGCGGATCGACGAAGGTGTGCAGCCCGACGCGCGTGAGCACCCCCGGTTGCCCTCCGGCGATGGCGCGATACAGGTGGGTGACCACCCCCTGCGGCAAGCTGTACGCCTCGCACTGCTCGTCGAGCGCCATGCGCTGCAGGCGCGTCGCCGAGCGCCAGTGGCCGCCGCAGACCGCCTTCGTCATCCCGGGGTTGCCGAAGTGATTCACCCCGCGCGTCTTCCGATCGCCCTGACCGGCCGAGTAGACGAGCGTGAGATCGCGCGGCAGGGACGTCTCGAGGAAGCGCTGCTCGAGCGCCGACGTCACCGCCTCGGCGTGTCCGGCGCCCACGAAGCCGGCGCATGCGACCGTCCATCCCGACTCGACGAGCGCCGCCGCTTCCCTCGCCGTCAGGACTTTCATGGAGACGGTTCTACCCGAGCTACGCTGCGCCTCGCGTGCCGAACCCCACGACGCAGTGCGCAGAGGTGGACGTTCTCGTCGTCGGGTACGGCCCGGTGGGCGCCGCGCTCGCAGCGCTCCTCGGCGCTTACGACGTGCGCACGATGGTGATCGATCGTGCCGCCGGCATCGTCGAGTCACCGCGCGCCATCGCGCTCGACAACGAGGCGCTCCGCATCCTGCAGATGGCCGGCCTGAAGGACGACGCCTTCCCTCGAGTGGTGATCCCCAAGGTCTCGCTCTGCAGCCCACGGCTCGGCGAGTTCGGCCGCTTCGACACCGCGGGCACCGTCGACGGTCACCCCAAGCTGGTCACGTTCTATCAACCGGATCTCGAGCGAGCGCTGCGCGAACGCGCCCTCTCGCATCCTTCGGTGACCGCGCGCAGCAGCGTGGAGCTGGTGCGGCTCGTCCAGCGACGTGAAGGCGTGACCGCGGTGGTGCGCACGGGCGAAGGCGAGCAGACCGTCCGCGCGCGCTACGTCGTCGGTGCCGACGGAGCCGGCTCCACGGTCCGCGCCGCCATCGGCGAGGAGCTGGTCGGCGCGACCTACGCCGAGGACTGGCTCATCGTCGACGCGCGCGGCGTCCCCGGCAGCTTCGATCACGTGGAGTTCCTCTGTGACCCCGAGCGCCCCACGCCCCACATGATCGCGCCGGGCGGGCGAACGCGCTGGGAGCTGATGCTGCGACCCGGCGAGACGCGCGAGGAGATGGAGACCGACGAGAATGTCCAGCGGCTGCTCCGCGCGTGGGTCAAGCCGGAGGAGCTGCGGATCGAGCGGCGCGCCGTCTACCGCTTCCAGGCGCG
>JAMFST010000399.1 GCA_026225435.1 Labilithrix luteola | reverse complement strand
GTGCTGACGAGGATTCCGGCAGCGAAGCAGACAAGACTCGAAACGCGGGCGGGGCTCAGCGAAACTTCGGGGTGCGTCAACCTTCGGGCTCCTTCTGCTCGTTCGGCGTACGTGCTGTTGGTCTCTTGTGGAGAAGCGCGTGCGCCTGAGCGGGTGAGGACAGTGAGCGACCGCGTACGGTCGTTCGCGTTGGGGTGCCCCGGTCGTACGGCATGAGGGTGATCCGCGAAACCCCTTATTTTCAGCAAGCACTTCTATGCATCGCGTCACTTTTTTTCATGCCATCGCAAAATACGACGCGATATTGTGGCCTTACGCGTCAGATCTCGCCCTGGGCCGAAGGAAGGTCCATGTGGCAGAAAAGCGACGGGAGCGTAGCGCCCGTAGCGCTTTGCGACGCTGCTGAGCTATCGCGAAAGCTGCCCTGATGTGGGACGAACTGGCCTCCGCCGGCCGAACGCGGATAGGACAGACCCACGTGCTCCACCGCGCCTATTTCTCCCCAGGCATGTTCGGTTTTGGCCGACTCGCGTCCTACGACTACTTCGTCCATCTCGAGCGCGCGCTGAGCGCGCAGATCCGCGCGCGCGGCGACACGCTGCAGACCTACGTGGTCGACGTCCCGCCGACCGCGTCGATCCGCAAGCGCGCGGGAAAGCTGATGGAGCTCGTCGCGCGGACCTGCGAGGACGACGAGGACAACGCGGGGCCGATCCATCTCGTGGGTCACTCCACCGGCGGTCTCGATGCGCGGCTGGTCGCCTCGCCGAGCGCTCGCTTGCCGGCGCCGGCGGAGGCTTGTCACTGGCTGCCGCGTCTCGCTTCGGTCTCGACGCTCTCCACTCCTCATTATGGAACGCCGCTCGCCAGCTTCTTCGCGACGGTGAGCGGGCAGCGGGTCCTCCACGCGCTCTCGGCGCTCACCTTCATCGCGCTGTCGGTCGGGGCGCCGCCGATGGCCGCCGCGAGCGCGCTGGTGGTGGCGGTGGGGAGGCTCGATCGGGCCGTCGGCCTCGACATCCGCTTGCTCGATCGCGCGACCGACGCGCTCCTGCGCATCCTCGACGACGCGCGCAGCCGCGAGGTTCGCGCCTATCTCGACGCCATCAAGGAGGATCAGGGGGCGATCGTCCAGGTGATGCCCGAGGCGATGGATCTGTTCCAGGCGGGGATCGAGGACCGGCCCGGGGTGCACTACCAGTCGGCGGCCGCGATGGCGCCGTCGCCGCGGCCGATGCTCTGGCTGCGCGAGGGGCTGAGCGCGCCGTGGAGCGCCCTGTCGACGCCGGTGTTCGCCATGCTCTACGGCGTCACCTCGCGCGCCGACGAGCGGTATCCCTGCGCGGCCACGCCGGTCGATCCGCAGGCGGAGGCCGTCTTGCGGCGCTCGTTCGACAAGCTCCCGACCTTCCGCGACAACGACGGCGTCGTCCCCATCCGCTCGCAGATCTGGGGGGAGCTGGTGTGGACTGGCCACGGCGATCACCTCGACGTCCTTGGGCATTTTCGTGATACCCGCGCGCGTCCGAAGCGCCTGGAGACGCCGCGCGAGCGCGCCGAGCCGCTGCATGTCGACTGGATGACCAGCGGCTCGGGCTTCGACGTGAAGTCCTTCGAGGCGCTGACCACCGCGCTGGCCGACGGGATGTACCGCGCGGCGACCCGCGGCGACTCGGTGCGCTGAAGATTCGTTCAGAGGCGCCTCAAGATCTACGCGGTCGCGCCGTACCCCGCGGTGGAGGAAAACCCATGAACCACCCCATTCGCTCGCGCCTGCGTCTCGTGACGCCCCTCGCGTTCGCCTTCGCGCTGGCCCTGCCGGCCGTCGCTCTCTCCACCACCGCCCGCGCGGACGAGACCAGCGCAGCACCCAGCTCCGTCCCTTCCGCCGGCGCGCCCGTCTTCCTCGGCGCCAAGCTCGACTCCATCGGTGACGTCCACGCGAGCGCCCACGGCGTGGCCGGCTCCGCGCACGGGGCCGACGCCCCGACCAGCAGCGCGAAGGTCGCCACTGTACAGACGGCGCGAAGGCGCACCTCGGGGAGCGCTGGCGCCAGCGAGACCGGGGAGCTCCTGGCGCATCATCACGACGAGCTGATGGCCTGCTTGCCGGCGTCGCCCGATCCGAACGGCCTCGTCCTGGTGAAGGCGCAGGTCGCGGAGAACGGTCACGCGGTCTCGGCCGGCGTCACCTCCTTCAACGGAGTCGCGTCGAGCGCTGCGAGCTGCCTCGCCACCGTCGCCTCCAAGGTGACCTTCGCGACGCACGGCCCGCGCGCGGCGCTGGTCCCCTTGCGTCTTTCGGTGGGAGAGATCGTCAAGCCCGTCACGCCGGCGAATACGGCGGCGGCACCCGCGTCCAACCCGTCACACTAGTCATCACAAGGAAGCAGAGGCGACTGTGGCGGTCGCGTAGCGCGCCCGCGCTCGCTCACCGAGCGTTGCGGTATTTTGTCACGCGTCGCGACCTGAGAAACGGATTTCGCTGCTGAAAAAGCCCTGAATCAGCTTGGCACACTGTCTGCTGTAGCCCGCCCTCGAAAGGCAGGACGCAAACATGATGACCAAGTGGATGTCCGTGGGCGGGATCGCTCTGTGCGCTGTTGGATGTGCGAGCTACCCGGCTCCGACGGCGCGCATGGCGCAGTCGATGTCCTCGGTGAGCGTTGCGCAGGAGCAGGGGGCGGCAGCGAACCCGCAGGCCAACGACTACCTGACGCGCGCCAACGAGGAGCTGGCGAACGCGAAGAAGCTCGTCGACGACGGCAACAACGAGCGCGCCGACTACATGCTGATGCGTGCAGACGCCGACGCGAAGCTGGCGATCGAGATCGCCAAGGCCCAGAAGGCCGACGTCGCCGCGCAGAGTGCGCAGGCGCAGGCGAAGACGCTCCAGCAGGCTCACTGAAAAAAGGATCTCCAATGAAATCTCTCTTCATTCTTCCGTTCGTTTGCGGAGCCGCCCTCGTCACCGCTTGCTCGGCCACCCCGCCGCCGAAGGAGCTCGTCGACGCGCGTGCCGAGATGGCCCAGGCTCGCAACGGCGCCGCCCACCAGAACGCGCCCGCCCAGCTGCACGTCGCCGAGGAGGAGCTGAACCTCGCCGAGCAGGAGTGCGCGAGTGATTGCGGCAGCGACAAGACCAAGGACCGCGCGTACATCGCCCTCCGCAAGGTGCAGCTGGCCGAGGCCGAGTCGCGCCTCGCGACGGCCACCAACGACGCCGCGCAGGCCAGCCAGCAGGTGCAGCTGACGCAGGCGCAGATGAACGCCAACACCCGCACCGAGCTCGCCCAGACCAAGGACCAGCTCGCCCAGGCGAAGCTCCAGGCGCAGCAGGCGATGGCCGATCTGGCCCGCATCGCCGCCACCAAGGAAGACGAGCGCGGTCTCATCATCACGCTCAACGGCTCGGTCCTCTTCGCGACCAACAAGGACGTGCTCCTCGGCGCCGCCGACACCAAGCTCGATCAGGTCGCCGAGGCCCTCAAGGGCAAGCTCCGTGGCCGCATGATCGAGGTCCAGGGCTACACCGACTCGCAGGGCGCGGCCGACTACAACGTCGGTCTGTCCCAGCGCCGTGCGGACTCGGTTCGCTCGTACCTCGTCGGCAAGGGCGTCCCCGCCGACAAGATCAGCGCGCGTGGCTACGGCAAGGATCGCCCGGTCGCCGACAACGCGACGGCCGAGGGGCGCGCGGACAACCGCCGCGTCGAGATCGTCGTCAAGCCGATCGACGGTTCGGTCTCGTCGACGAACTGAGCTGAAACTGGCGGAACCCGTTGCGCCTCGTGCGCAGGGGGAACGATGGGCGCCGTTCGTCTCGATGACGAGCAGCGCTCTGTCGTTTTGTACGGCGGCGATGCGAGATCAGCGCGGGACGAGGCCGCGGTAGAGATCGGCGTAGGCGGTCGCCATCACGTCGGCGGTGTAGCGGGCGTGGACGGTGGCGCGGGCGGTCTCGCCGAGGCTCGGCAAGGTGGCGCGGGCGGCGGCGGCGCGGCGCAGGACGGCGGCGAGGTCGGCGACCGTGGTGCCGGCGGCGACGAGACCCGTCTCGCCGTCGCGGACGAACTCGACGACGCCGCCCACCGGCACGGTGACGATGGGGCGCCCGACCGACATCGCCTCGAGGAGGGACAGGCCGAGCCCTTCGCTGCGCGAGCTGCACAGCGCCGCCTCGGCGCGGGCGATGGCGCGTGCCGGCTCGGACAGCCAGCCGGAGAGGGTGACGCGCTCCTCCATTCCAGTGCGGCGGAGCTGCGCCTCGAGCGCGGATCGCTCCTCGCCATCGCCGACGATCTAGGTGGACGTCGGGCACGTCGCGGAGCGCGTCGATCGCCTGGTCGAAGCCCTTGCGGCGATCGAGCCGGCCGACGGCGACGAGGCGCAGCGGACCGTCCGGCGCCGGGAGAGGCGCGAAGGGGAAGCGCGACTCGTCGATCCCGCAGGGGATGATCGAGATCCGCTGGTGGCCGACCACCGCGCGCCGGCGAACCACCGCCGCGATGTGCTCGCTGATGGCGACCACCGCCGCCGCCTTCTTGAGCGAGTAGTAGGCGAAGGGCCAGCAGCTCGGGTCGTCGTACACGCGCGTCGAGTGCTCGGTGCGCACCAGCGGCAAGGCGAGATCGCCGGCCGCGCGCGTGCCCAGGGCCTGTGACGCGAAGGTGTGCACGTGGATCAGGTCAGCGCCGACGAGGCGCGCGGCGCGAACGACGAACTCGCTGGCGCCGCCCCCGAGCGTGCGCGCGGCGATGGCCAGCGGCGACTCCGAGGAGGGGCCGGCGTCATGGACCTCGAGCCCCGCGTCGCGGAAGAAGGCTCGCAGCGGCCCCCCTGCGGGCGTGAACAGCGCCACCGCGTGCCGCACCGACGTCGACGGTCCGCGGCGGGCGAGGTCGACCAGCATCCGCTCGGCGCCACCGACCTCGCCGGCCGAGACGACGTGCAGAGCGCGGATCTCGCCGCGCGAGAGGTCGTTCACGCGGTCGTTCACGCCGCGGCCTCCTCGGCCGCCAGCTTCCGCTGCAGCCGGATCCAGAACACGATCGCCACGCCGAGGTACACGCACGAGGTGGACAGGGCGATCCCCTCGAGCCCGATCAGGCGCAGGAGCACCACGTTGAAGAACGCGTTCAGCCCGGCGTTGAGGATCCCCATGCTCAGCATGATCCCGCTGTTCTTCAGCGCCACGTGCGCGCGCGCGAGCACCAGCAGCGCGCCGAAGGGGGCGAGGCCCAGCAGGTGGTAGGGGAAGATGGCGATCATCCGCTCGACGCCGGCGGGATCCATCTTGCCGTGCAGGTACACGAGCCGCAGCAGCGGCCCGCGCAGCACGTAGAGCAGCAGCGAGACGGCGAGCAGGATGGAGACCACCGCCGCCAGCGCGCGCCGCACGATGGGGCGCACGAGCGCGGCCCGACCACCGGCGAAGTGATCCGACAGGTGCGAGAGCAGCACCGGCAGCAAGGTGGCCTGGAGCAGCGACGTCGGCACCGAGGCGACGTCGTTGCTCAGACGGAGCAAGGTGCCGCCGCCGACCACCAGCGACAGGCCGGCCATCAGCTGATCGATCACCGGGTTCACCCGCGTCACCGCGCCACCTCCCACCTCGGCGGCGATCAGGCGGGCGAACCTGCGCACCGGCTCCGGTCGGGCGAGCGTCAGCTCGGGGATCAGACCGGCGCCCCGCGCGAGGACGAGGAGCAGCAGCGCCGCGGCGATCTCGCCGAGCATCTGCCCGAGCGCGACCGAGACGATCCCGTAGCGCTCCTTCCCGAGGTAGACGACGACGAGCATCGTCACCACGCCGAGCGCCGAGGCGATCGGGTAGGGGAGGTAGCGGTGCTCGGCGTTGAGCCAGGCGACGAAGAACGTCTTCACCGACAGCGCCACCAGGTACACGGTGAAGGGGACCACCAGCCCGAGCGCCACGTGCATCTCCGCGCCGGCGAAGCGCACCGAGAACCAGCCGAGCGCCCCGCCGCCGATGGCGACGGCCAGCGCGCCGCCGAAGACGAGGGTGTGCAGCAGCAGCGAGCCGGTCACCGTCGGGATGAGCGCGCGGTCCTTGGCGCGCAGATCGGCCAGGATGGGGATGAGCGCGGAGTCCTGGTAGGCCGAGAAGATGAGCGAGCCGGCGAAGGTGAAGACCGCCCAGGCGAACTGGTAGACGTCGGTGTCGTCGCTCCGCCCGAACCAGAAGGCGAGGATCAGCGGCAGGAGCGCCTCGCCGGCGCGAAAGACGATCTGGACCGGCAGGAGCAGCAGCGTGGTCGAGAGGATCGACCGGGGCTTCGGCGTCTCCGCTGCCGTCATGAACGCGCGGGAACGGCCGCGAAGATCTCCGGGAGATCGCCCAGCCCGACGACGGCGATGCTGGCGTTGCGGGCGAACTCGAGGAGGGCAGCGAGGCGGCCGAGGATGCCCGCCGCCTCGCGCTCGTTCTGCGCGTAGGGGCTGGCGCCGGGGACGACCTCCACGTTGTGGAACATGGCGTTGAGCACCACCGGGCGCCCGGGAGCGTTGGCGCGCGCGTCGTCGATCTCGTCCCTCGCCAGGTCCACCAGCGCGCGACCCGAGCCCTTCGTGGGGCGGAGCCAGCGGCGCTCGAGTCGCTTGCCCAGCAGAGGCAGCCGGTTGATCAGCCGCGGGCGGATGGTGACCGGCACCTCGAGCAGCGGGCTATCGCCGGGGACACCG
>JAMFST010000398.1 GCA_026225435.1 Labilithrix luteola | reverse complement strand
GGCCCCTCGACTGGATCCTCGGCGGCGCGACGGTCACGGTCCACTTCGCCGACGGCACCACCGGCGCCGCGACGATCCTGATCGACCGCTCGACACGGGAGGGCACCCTCGCCGACGGCACCAGCGCACGCGCGGCGCTGGAGCTGGCCAGCGCGACCTCCGCGGGGCCTGTCTCGGTCACCTTCGAGCTGGTCGACGTGACGCTGGTGGTGATTCTCTGACCGCGTTCTCGCCGTGACGCTCGACCTCGACATGCTCCTGCCGGCCATCGCGCTCGGCGATCCCGACGCCTTCGAGCGATGGGTCGCCGGCGCGGAGCCGACACTCCGCCTCAGCCTTCGCTCCTTCGCCGCCACGGTCGACACCGAAGCGGTGCTGCAGGAGGCGCTGCTGCGCGTGTGGCAGGTGGCGCCGCGCTTCGTGTCCGACGGCAAGCCGAACGGGGTGGTTCGCCTCGGCATCCGCATCGCCCGCAACCTGGCGGTGAGCGAGTGGCGCCGCCTGCGGCCCACCGACGAGATGAGCGCGCTCGAGAGCGACGAGACGGCGCTCGCCGACGTCTCGCCGCCGCCCGACCCGCTGCTCCGCAAGACCATCGTGGAGTGCAAGGAGAAGCTCCCCGGCAAGCCGCGGCTGGTGCTGGAGGCGCGGCTCGAGGCGGATGGCACGTCGTCGGACGACACGCTCGCGGCCGATCTCTCGATGCAGAAAAATACATTTCTTCAGAACTTCACCCGCGCGCGCAAGCTCCTCGCCGAGTGCCTCCGCGCCCACGGGATCGACGTCGACGGGGTGCTCACGTGACCGACCCGCCCTCACCGCCGCCGCCCTCACCGGAAGACGAGCCGCTCATCGAGGCGGCCGCCGCGGCGTACCGTCCGCGCGATCCGCGGGGTGGGATCGCCTTCCTCCCGGCGTGGCACGACCTTGACGCAGCAGGACGTGAGAAAGCCTTCGAGCTGGCTCGCGCGTTGAGAGCTCTGGAGGCGGCCGCCGATCCGCGCGGACTGTCGTCGACCGGCAAGGCGGTGCTCGCTCGCATACGGGCGGGCGGCGGCTAACGGCGGTAAGCTCCCGGGCATGAGCACCACCAAGAGCCTTCGTGGAAACGTCTCGCCGGAAGAGTGGCAGCAGCGCGTCGACCTCGCCGCCGCGTATCGCCTCGTCGCGCACTTCGGCTGGGACGATCTGATCTTCACCCACCTCACCGCGCGCGTGCCCGGCCCCGAGCACCACTTCCTCATCAACCCGTACGGGATGCTCTTCGAGGAGATCACCGCCTCGAGCCTGGTGAAGGTGGATCTCGAGGGGAAGAAGATCACCGAGTCCCCCTACGACATCAACCCGGCCGGCTACGTGATCCACAGCTCGATCCACGCCGCGCGCGAGGACGCGCAGAGCGTCATGCACGTCCACAGCGTCCACGGCGTGGCCATCTCGGCGCAGAAGAACGGCGTGCTCCCCATCTCGCAGCAGTCGACCTTCGTGCTCGCCTCGCTCGCCTACCATGACTACGAGGGGGTCGCGCTGCGCGACGAGGAGAAGCCGCGCCTCGTGCGCGACCTCGGCGACAAGACGTACCTGATGCTGCGCAACCACGGGCTGCTCACCGTCGGCCCCACGGTCGCCGAGACGTTCCTCTCGCTCTACCTGTTCGACTCCACCTGCCGCATCCAGGTGGCGGCGCAGGCGGGGAGCAAGGAGCTGATCCCGATCGAGAAATCGGTCCTCGCCACCGCCGACGCGCAGAAGCAGGCGGCGATGAAGGGCGGCGGCGGCTCGCTCGCCTGGCCGGCGCTGTTGCGCAAGCTGGATCGAATGGATCCGTCGTTCCGGGAGTGACAGCGTCGCGCCTCCCGACCAAGGGCGTCATGCGGCGGCGCCGGATCCACGGCGCCGCTACTCACCCGGCGCGATCCCCTCGTGCCGGCGGAAGGCGCGGCTGAGCGCCGTGTCGTTGTCGTAGCCGACGCGCGCGGCGATCTCGTACAGGCCGAGATCCGTCGACCGCAGCAAGGTCTTGGCGCGGTACATGCGCCAGCAGGTGAGGTAGTCGAGCGGCGCCTCGCCGATGATGCTCTTGAAGGTCGCCGCGAAGCTCGAGCGCGACAGGCCGGCGACGCGAGCGAGCGAGCGCACCGGCGAGCGCACAGTTGCCGCCGTGCTCCACCGTGCGGCCGGTGACCTTGGACCACCTCGCCGCGCGCAACGTCTTCGGCAAGGTGGTCATCCGGCACGACGGCTGACGAAGGATCACTTCGCCGGGCAGGCGCTCTCGATCGGGTAGACGACGGGCTTCGACGTGTAGCCCTGCGGCAACCCGCTGCAGATGGTGTTGACGACGGTCCCGTCGCAGGCGCAGGCGGGGATCGCCGAGTTGCACTCCGCACCACCGCCGCCGACGAGGCAGGTGCCCTTCGCCGAGCAGGCGAGGGTCTCCTGGTAGCCGCAAATCGTGCCGTCCGCGCAGTCGGCGTCGGTGGTGCAGTCGCTGGGCAACGGGCCGCCATCGGCGCTGACACCGCCGTTGCAGGCGACGCCGGGCGTGGCGATCGGCTTCGGTGCGAAGCCGTCGGGGTAGATGGTGCAGCCGGTGTCGACGTTCGTCCCGTCGCAGGCGCAGCTGTTGATGACCACGGTGCAGGCGGCCGTGCCCGTGGGCGCCACGCACTGCGCCTTCGCCGAGCACTCGTCGGCGATCGCGTAGAGGCAGTGATAGTTCGCCGGGCAGTCGCTGTCCGCGCTGCAGGTCGCGTCGGCGTCTTGCGCGCCGCCGCCGCCATCTTGCTCGCCGGCGTCCGCGGCGCCGCCACCGCCGTCGGTGTTGCCGGTGCCGTCCTTGGGGTTGGTGCCGTTCTCGCCGATGGGCACGTCGCCGCTGCTGCAGGCAGGCGCGACCGCCAGCGCGGAGAGGAGAGCGGCGGACGTCAGGAACGAGGCGAGGTCGAAGCTAGAGGACATGAGAAGACTCCTTGGTGACAGGTCATCGAGGAGTGACGCCGGCGGGCGACGTCCGTCACGGATTCGTCCGCGCGCCACACGAAGCTTCGACTCGGCTCGTCAGCGGCGATCCTTTGTACGTCGCGAGGAAGCCGTCGCGGGCGGCGCGGGCCGCGTCCAGGCGGCCGAGATCGCACAGAGCGAAGATGCGCTCGGCGCTGCGCTCCTCGGACAGGACGCTGCCCGGGAAGCGGCGCGCGTGCTCGTCGAGGAAGCCGAGCGCCTGGGCCGGCTGACCGGCGTGCAGCGCGGTGATGCCTTCGCGCAGGAGCGAGGCCTCGGCCTCCAGCGTCGAGGCGGGAGGCGGCGGGGGGGTCGCGGTGTCGACGGGTGCCGGCGCGAGGACCAGAGGCGCGACCTCCACAGGGTGAGCGGGAGCAGGAGCCTTCGTCTCGGCGCGCGGAATTGCCGACGCGATCGGAGTGACGACCGGAGTGACGGTCGTGGGTGCAGGTATTGGCGC
>JAMFST010000397.1 GCA_026225435.1 Labilithrix luteola | reverse complement strand
GCCGGAAAGGCCGCAAATCGTCGGTTGGGTCGCTCCAGCGTACAGAAGTACGCTTCCGCTCCCCGCCCTAGCTTTGCAGCCTTTCCGACAATTTCTCGCCGACCTCTTGTCCTTCAGATCGGATAGGGGTGCTCGCGGATCAGCACCGGCGGCGCGTCGCCCACCCGGATGAAGCGGCCGCTCTTCCACTGGTAGCGCCCGCGGCTGGCGCACACCTGCGTGTAGATCGCCTCCGCCGGACGCGCCGACGCTCCCCACACCGGATCGTGCTCGAGAGCGCGGAACGCCTCGAGGCTATGGGCGCACTCGTTCCCGTGCTCGCCGAGGAACAGATCGGTGTCGGTCGCCGAGACCTCGAGGCGGACGGGTGAGGGGAGCAGATTGTCGCTGCTCGCGCCGATGGCCTCGTCCAGCACCAGGCGCATCGAGCCGCGGGTCACGTCGTACATCACCAGGTGCTGCGCGCCGGGCACCAGGTTGGAGTTGTCCGCATCCTTGAAGCGCGAGCACGTCAGCAGCTCGTGACCGGCGATGCGATAGAGCTGATCGCACACGCACGCGTTCATCATGTACTCGGGCGGGTCCATCGGCAGTGTCTGCCAGCAGGCGTCGTCCTTGGGGAAGTCGCGGATGCCGTGCTCGCGCAGCCAGCCGGTGGAGTCGCTCACCAGGTCCGGGTTCGGCGGGTGCTGCACGTCGTGCACGGTGCCGTAGTGGAAGTCATCGCGAGGCGCCGGGCGCGACGCCGTGCGCGGCTGCGCGGAAGCGGTCCCGGCGCCGATGACCGCGGCCAGCACGCCCACGCAGACCGCCGCTCTCACCGGAAGCACCCGTCGATGTCTTCCTGCTTCTGCGCGTCCTTCACACAGCTCATCATCTTGTCGGTGACGTTCTTCCCGATGCAGGCCTTGATCCCCTCCTGCTGCTCGGTGCGGATCTGCTGCTTGCGCTTGTCGATCTGCGCCGGGTCGGTGATGTCGAGGTTCTTCATCGCCAGCTCGACGTTGCGGTCGACGATGAGCTGACAATCCTGCTCGGTGGCCGGCCGCCCGCAGCCCGCGGTCGTCAGCAGCAAGGCGCCGCCGATCAGACAAGGGAAAATCCCCAGCGAAGTACGAGCCATGCCGCCTGCGATCACTGACGGCGAATAGCATCGGTTCACCGCGGGCGGTACCCGGAAAAAGCCCCGCAATTTGGCGCCTATCCTGCATGGCTGCTATCTTTTTCCCGTGGCGGTGAAGCTTCCAGCTCCGGCGGCGGTGAGTCCCGAGGACTGCTTGCGCCGTGCCATGGCCGCCAAGACGGCCGTGACCCGCGCAAAACACGCCCGGGCCGGCCTCGCCACCCGCGCGCCGCTGGATCCGACGACCCAGGCGATGCTCCTGCGGCAGCTGTACCTCGCGCTCTTCGAGTGCCGGAAGTTCGAGCGGGCGCTGGTCATCGCGACGCAAGCTCTGGAGCTCGACGTCCTCCCTGACGTGCTGCATCAAGACGCCGCCCGGGCAGCCTTCGCGGCGGGAGACGTCGACGCCGCGGTGTCGCACCTTCGCTCCGCGGCTCGCCGGGGCCCCGCTTCGCGCCGCTCGTTCCACCTCTGGACGCTCGGCAGCACGCTGTTCCTCGCGCACCGCTACCCCGAGGCGATCGCCGCCCTGTCGCGCGCCGCGCGCTGGGGGCAGCGGGAAAAGCCGCTTTATCGCGCGCACCTGACGCTCGCGCGGATCGCCGGCGGCGAGGAGGTGCGCGATCTCGCCGCCACCATCGATGACCTCGCGGAGGCGCCGTGTGGTCAGGGCTACGGGCGCTTCGTGCTCGGCCACCTGGCCTACGCCGCGGGGCACTGGGGCACGGCTCGTCGCTGGCTCGAGGCCTTCGTGAAGCGAGTGGCCGTCGGCAAGTCGGCCATGACCATCGCCCTCGAGCCGGAAGTCCACATGGCCCGCGCGACGTTGAAGAAGATGGCGAGCAACTGAGCTACGTTTAACGGCGCCATGGTGGCCGTCAGCGCTAGCGAGCCCGTACGCGTCCGGGCGCTCCGTCCGGGCGAGGGGACCGCCGTCGCGGGCTTGTGGCGGGAGCTGTGGGACGCGCACGAGGGGTGGGGCGGCTACGCCGGGTCGAAGGACCGCCAAGTGTACGAGCAGCTGGCGCACCGCCTCGACGACGACGCGCGGGTGCGTGGCGGGCAGCCGGTGCTCGGGCGGCACATCCATCTGATCGCCACCGTCGGCCGGACCATCGCCGGCCAG
>JAMFST010000396.1 GCA_026225435.1 Labilithrix luteola | reverse complement strand
GTTCCAGGTGGCGACCTGCACGAGCGAGAGCGACGAGGTGAGCTTCGCCGCCGTCTGCAGCCAGGTGGTGCCGCAGTGCTGCTCGATGACCCGGTCCTGCGTCCAGCTGGCGAGCCGGTCGTCGAACCCCTTCCACAGATCGCCGCCGGCGATGGCAGAGGGATGCGCGTTCGCCGCCGCGTAGAACCCCGTGAGGTACGACAGCCCGAGCGGATCGCTCGACGTGAAGGAGCCGAACCAGGAGAAGCCGCCGGAGAAGCTCGGGTTGGTGAGCGCCCCGGTGTTCCGGTAGAGGAAGATCGGGTGCGAAGGGCTCGCGCTGCTCGCCTTGGCCCAGTCGACGGCCGAGTTGTCGTCGAACACCATGACCACCGGCTGCCCGCCGATGCGGAAGTAGTGCGCGAGCCCGAAGACGTGGGCCTCGAAATAGGTGAGGTCACTGGCGAGGCGGCTCTGCGGATCGCTGGCGCTATCGAGGTGGTTCTCGCTGGCGATGACCGCGAGGCCGGCGCCATCGGCGGCGGTGGCGAAGAGCATGGCCGCGTCCTCGTCGTAGCCGGTGGTGTTGGCCTCGGCGAGGACCACGCCGTCGTAGCCGCGCGAGCTCATGTCGGCGACCGTGCGCGCGATCTGCGCCGAGTCCTTCGCCGAGTAGCCGATGTCCAGGTGCCCCGACGAGCCCCACCAGGGCATGTAGTGGGCGAAGATCTTCCCGGCGAAGCCCGCCGGCGCGAGCGTGTGGATGGACAGCTTGCTCACGTTGCCGGCGCGCACGTCGCCGTCGCTCAGGCCGGCGAAGGAGGTGGCGGCGCTCGTGTTGTTCGCTGTCTCGGCGGCGAGGGTGGTGACCCGCAGCGCGTCGGGCGCGGTGGGCGCGGCGTCGGGCGCAGCGTCCGCAGTGCCGGCGTCGAGCGCGGCGACGGCGGCGTCCTGTGCGTCGAGCGACGATGGCGGCGCGGCTTGCTCCGCTTCACGGTCGGAGTCGCTCCCCGAGCACCCCGCGACGACCGACGAGACGAGCGCCACGACCACCACCTGTTGCAAGCTGCGAACGAGCATCCCTCGTCTCCAGCAGGTAGCGTGCCGCCTCGTCCGACGGGCCGGGCACGCAGAAATCGCGGGCCAAGCACCCGTCGCGCGGGCTCCCGGGAACGGATCCTTCCCGGCGCGGGAACGGTCCGTTCTCCAACGCCACCTCAGCTCGCCGGCGCCGCCTCGACGATCGCCAGCTCTTCCCCCTCGGCCACCTGCTCGCCCGGCGCGTAGCGGAAGCTCGCCAGCTTCCCCGCGTGGGGCGCGTAGAGGGTGATCTCCATCTTCATCGCCTCCATCACCAGCAGCGGCGCCCCCTTGGCGACCGTCTCGCCGAGCTTCGCCAGGTGGGTCACCACCTTGCCGGACATGGGCGCGCGCAGACCACCGTCGGCGGCGCTGCTCGACGTCGCGACGTACAGCGGATCGACCAGCTCGAGCTCCCACTTGCGACCGCCGAGGAAGACGTGGCGCTTGGTGCCGAGCGGCACGACGGTGCCGTGGATCGCGCGTCCGGCGATCTCCGCGGCGATCCGGTGTGAGGCGGCGCTGGTGATGCGGGCGGTGACGTCCCCCGGGACCAGACGGTAGGTCGCGCGCCCGACGTGCTCGGCGCGGACCTCGTGGCGGTCGTCGCTGCCGGGGGCGGCGGCACGAAGCGTGATGACGTGCGCGCTCGTGCCGGAGAGGCGGAATCCGTCGAGGCGCGACCACGGGGAGCCAGGCTCGGCGGCGGCGGCCACGTGCCACCGGTCGGCGATCTCCGCCAGCGCGGCGAGCCGGAGCACGTCGTCCGGCAGCTCCGCCGGCGGAGGCTGCAGCGCCTCGTGCTCGCGTTCGATCAAGCTGGTGTCGAGATCCGGCGTGGTGAAGGACTTGGTCCGCACCAGCCGCCCGAGGAACTCGAGGTTCGTGGTCACGCCGACGACCTGGTACGCGGCCAGCGCGTCGCGCATCAGCCGCAGCGCCTCGGCACGATCGGCGCCGCGCACGATCAGCTTGGCGATCATCGGATCGTAGCTCGCGGTGATGGCGTCGCCTTGCTCCACGCCGGTGTCGACGCGCACCTGTTCGACCCCTGCGTCGCGCGCGGCCGGCGGGGCGAGATACACCAGCGGCCCGACCGAGGGCGCGAAGCCAGCGTCCGGGTTCTCCGCATAGACGCGCGCCTCGATGGAGTGCCCGCTGTGCGTGATCTGCTCCTGCGCCAGTGGAAGCGGCTCCCCGGCGGCCACCTTCAGCTGCCACTCGACCAGATCGAGCCCGGTGATCTCCTCGGTGACCGGGTGCTCCACCTGGAGGCGGGTGTTCATCTCCATGAAGTAGAAATGTCCGGTCGGGTCGACGATGAACTCCACCGTCCCCGCGCCGACGTAGTCCACCGTCCTGGCGGCCAGGACCGCGGTGGCGCCCATCTGCGCGCGCATCTCCACCGGCAGGTCGGGCGCCGGCGCCTCCTCGAGCACCTTCTGGTGGCGCCGCTGCACCGAGCAGTCGCGCTCGAAGAGGTGCACGTGGTGCCCGTGGGTGTCGCCGAAGACCTGCACCTCCAAGTGGCGCGGGCGCTCGATGTACTTCTCGATGAGCACCTTGTCGTCGCCGAAGGAGCTGGCCGCCTCGCGCTTGCAGCTGGCGAGGTTGGCCTCGAAGTCCTCCGCCCTGTCGACCCGGCGCATCCCCTTGCCGCCGCCGCCGGCGGTCGCCTTGATGAGCACAGGGAAGCCGATGCGCGCCGCCTCCGTCGCCAGGTGCGCCGGGGCCTGATCGTCGCCGTGGTAGCCCGGGGTGACCGGCACGTTGGCCTTGACCATCAGCGCCTTGGCCGACGACTTCGAGCCCATCGCCCGGATCGACGCCGCGGTCGGCCCGACGAAGATCACTCCCGCTTTGGCGCACGCCTCGGCGAGATCTGCGTTCTCCGAGAGGAACCCGTAGCCCGGGTGCAGCGCCTCGGCGCCGGTGCTCTTCGCCGCAGCGAGGATCGCCTCGATCGACAGATACGACTCGCGCGCAGCGGCCGGACCGATCCGCACCGCCTCGTCGGCGAGGCGCACGTGGCGCGCCGTCGCATCGGCGTCGGAGTAGACCGCGATGGTGCGGATGCCCATGCGGCGGGCGGTCTTGATGATGCGACAGGCGATCTCGCCGCGGTTGGCGATGAGGAGACGATTGAACATGCCGTTCACATCCGGAAGATGCCGAAGCGAGTCGGCGGAATGGGTGCGTTCAGCGCGGCGGAGAGGGACAGCCCGAGGACGCGCCGGCTCTGCGACGGATCGATGACCCCGTCGTCCCACAGCCGCGCGCTGGCGTAATAGGGGTGCCCCTGCACCTCGTACTGCGCGCGGATGGGTGCCTTCAGCTCCTCTTCTTCCGCGGCCGACCAGCTGCCCCCCTTGGCCTCGATGCCGTCGCGCTTCACCGTGGCGAGCACCGACGCGGCCTGCTCGCCGCCCATGACGCTGATGCGCGCGTTGGGCCACATGTAGAGGAAGCGCGGCGAGTAGGCGCGGCCGCACATGCCGTAGTTGCCGGCGCCGAAGCTGCCGCCGATGAGCATGGTGATCTTGGGCACGCGCGCGGTGGCCACGGCGGTGACCATCTTGGCGCCGTCCTTGGCGATGCCGCCGTTCTCTGCCTTGCGACCGACCATGAAGCCGGTGATGTTCTGCAGGAAGAGCAGCGGGATCCCACGCTGGGCGCACAGCTCGATGAAGTGCGCCCCCTTCTGCGCCGACTCGCCGAAGAGGATGCCGTTGTTGGCGAGGATGCCGACCGGCATCCCGAACACGTGGGCGAAGCCGGTGACGAGCGTGGCGCCGTAGCGCGTCTTGAACTCGTCGAGCCGCGAGCCGTCGACCATGTGGGCGATGACCTCGCGCACGTCGTAGCTCTTGCGCGCGTCGGCGGGGATGACGCCACCGAGCTCGCTCGGGTCGTACCTCGGCTCCTCCACCGTCTCGAGCTTCACCGTCTGCGGCTTCACCCGGTTGGTGTTCGCCAGGATGCGCCGCGCCAGGTACAGCGCGTGGGCGTCGTTCTCCGCCAGGTGGTCGGCGACGCCGGAGATGCGCGTGTGCACGTCGCTGCCGCCGAGGTCGAAGGCCGTGACCACCTCGCCGGTCGCCGCCTTCACCAGCGGCGGGCCGCCGAGGAAGATGGTCCCCTGGTCCTTGACGATGATCGTCTCGTCGCTCATCGCTGGCACGTAGGCGCCGCCCGCGGTGCACGAGCCCATGACGACGGCGATCTGCGGGCAGCCCGCCGCGCTCAGGTTCGCCTGGTTGTAGAAGATGCGGCCGAAGTGCTCGCGGTCGGGGAACACCTCGTCCTGCCGCGGGAGGAACGCGCCGCCGGAGTCGACCAGGTAGACGCACGGCAGGTGGTTCTCGAGAGCGATCTCCTGCGCGCGGAGATGCTTCTTCACCGTCATCGGGTAATAGGTGCCCCCTTTGACCGTCGCGTCGTTGGCGACGACCATGCACTCCTGCCCCTCGATGCGGCCGATGCCGGTGATGATCCCGGCGCCGGGCGCGTCGCCGTCGTACATTCCGAGGGCGGCCAGCTGGCCGAGCTCGAGGAAGGGCGTGCCCGGATCGAGCAGCTTCTCGACGCGGTCGCGGGGGAGCAGCTTGCCGCGGGCAGTGTGCTTCTTCCGCGCGCTCTCGCCGCCGCCGTGGGAGACCTCGGCGACCTTGGCGCGCAGGTCGGCGACCAGCTTGCCCATCGCCTCGGCGTTGGCGCGAAAGTCCGCGGAGCGAGTGTCGATCGATGAACCGAGGACGGTCATGAGGACGGGGATGGTAGGCGATCCGCGGTCACCGCCGAGCGCCACGCAGGTTGCCGATCGTGCCACCGAGCGCTCCTGCAGCGCCGGGTTCGCGGCGATGATCTGGGCGCGCGACCCCGAGAGCTGACGGCTCTGTTCCAGCAGCGGCGCCACGTCTGCCGGTACGTCCTTCACCCCCTGCGTGATGGCCGCGCGCACGGTCTCCTCGCCGTCGAAGAGCACCTCGCGCTTGTCGGCGAAGTGGCGGAAGAAGGTGCGCTCGGTGACCTTGGCACGCGCGGCGATCTCGGCCGTCGTCGTCTCGTCGAAGCCGCGCTTCCGGTACAGCTCGAGCGCCGCCTGCTGCAGGCGACGACGCGCTTCTTCGCCGCTTCGAGGCACGGGGAAAGAGTAGCGGAAAAGCGCCGCTGACGGGAGCGCGGGCGGTCCCTTGCGTAAGGTCAGTGACTGACGCTACAGTTGGTAGAGGCAGTGACTGACGCTACGCGATCCACCGCGAGGAGACC
>JAMFST010000034.1 GCA_026225435.1 Labilithrix luteola | reverse complement strand
TCGATGTGCCAGCCCGGGCGCCCCTTCCCCCACGGGCTCGGCCAGCCGAAGGCGCCCGCCGGCTCCCCCTTCCACAAGGCGAAGTCGAGCGGATCCTTCTTGTCGTCGGACGTCTCGACGCGCGCGCCGGACAGAAGATCGTCGATGTTGCGGCGGGAGAGCTTGCCGTAGGCGGGCAGGCTGCGGACGTGGAAGTAGACGTCCTTCCCCTTTTCCGTCTCGGCCACGTAGGCGTGCCCCTTGGCGATGAGCTGCTCGATGAGGCCCGTGATCTCCGCCATGTGCGTGGAGACGCGCGGCGCGTGGTCGGGCGGGAGGCAGCCGATGGCGGCGAGGTCGAGGTCGGCGACGTCGCTCATTCGCTTGGACAGCGCCAGCGGTTGCTCGCCGTTCTCGGCCGCGCGCTTGACGATCTTGTCGTCCACGTCGGTGACGTTGCGCACGTAGGTGACCTTGAAGCCGCGCGCCCGGAGGTGGCGCACGAGGACGTCGAAGGTGGTGTTGGTGCGACCGTGCCCGGCGTGTGGGACGTCGTACGTCGTCAGACCGCACACGTAGACCTTGACGGTTCCGGGGGTGAGCGGCTCGAAGGGCTCCACGCGCTGGGTCAGCGTGTTGTGAAAACGCAAGGTCATCGGAACGTGGCTTTTAGCACGGCGCGGCGCATCAGAATCGTCGACAGACGCGTCACGAAGGGCGGCGGACGCGTGGTATCCATCGGCCGATGCCTCGCAGCCGTGTCCGGAGTGGCGCTCGACGCCTCGCGTGTGGTGCCAGCCTGCTCGGTCTCATGGCCAGCGCCGGCTGCGCGCACCCCGGCCTCGATGGGGACGTCTACCGCGGAAAGGAGATCGCCTTCCGCGTCGGCGAGCGCCCCGCCGGCTGGGCGCCGCTCGAGGTGAGCCACGCCTCACTGGCCTGGCGCGACGACGGGCGCGAGGGGTCCATCCTCCTCAACGCGCGCTGCGGGCCGGCCACCAGCAGCGACGCCACCCCGCTGCGCGCGCTCGCCGAGCACCTGGTCCTCGGCACCACCTCGCGCGAATGGGCCTCGGCCGACACGATCCCCTTCGACGGCCGCGAGGCGCTCCACGGAAGGGTGACCGCCAAGCTCGACGGCGTCCCCATGGGGTACGACCTCTTCGTCCTGCGCAAGGACGGCTGCATCTACGATTTCGTCTACGTCGCCCCGCCGGCGCGCGTCGCCGAGGGCGTGCCGGGCTTCGAGCATTTCGTGCAGGGCTTCCACACCGTGCGCTTCGGCGGCGACTCGTGACGACGGCAACTCCGGGCGAGCCGAGCGCGCCGAAGATCCCGCTCCGCAGCGATCCGCCGCCGTCGCGCCGCTCGATCCTGCCGCCGGTGATGGAGGCGCCCGAGAAGGAGGGCTGGTTCCAGCGGCAGCTCGACAGCGCCGTCGTGGTCATCGAGAACCTGGGCGAGCTTTCCGAGCTCACCGGCCACACCTTCCGCAGCATCTTCCGCCGCCCCTTCGAGTGGCCGGCGATCATCTACCAGATGGAATCGCTCGGCGTTTCCTCGCTGGGGATCGTCACCGTCACCTCGACGTTCATCGGGATGGTCATGACCATCCAGTTCGCCTTCGGTCTGCAGCGCTTCGGCGGGGTCGAGTACATCCCCCAGGTCGTCGTCCTCTCCTTCGCTCGCGAGCTCGCCCCCACGCTGACCGCCATCATCGTCGGCGGCCGGATCGGCAGCGGCATGGCGGCCGAGGTGGGCTCGATGAACGTCACCGAGCAGGTCGACGCCATCCG
>JAMFST010000395.1 GCA_026225435.1 Labilithrix luteola | reverse complement strand
CGGGCGCGCTCACCCTGGAGGTGCTGCACGAAGGGGCACGGACGGTCCGCGCGTTCACCTGGGAGACGGGTCGCGGCGCGCCATCGGCCCCGCTCGCTCGAGCGAAGTGAGCCGCGCGATTGCATGAATGTACATGTAGGAAGGCCTTACGCCAGCGCACACGCGTGTGGCGTAGTGCCTCGACAGCGATGCGCGCGTTGCTACGCCTAAGGTCGAATGAACGTCGAAGAGCTCGCGAATCACCTGAGTGACATGGACATGTCGTGGTCACCCTTCCTCTTCCTGCGTCCGGAGCGGGACCAGCGGCTGACCAGCGCGCGTTGCTTCGTGCTCGCCGGGCTCTACGGGACGATGGGCGGCGTCGCTCTCGATGCGTGGATGGCGCTCACGGCGCGCTCCACCGGCGCGGCTCTGCCTTCGCCGTTCCTCTTCCCGCTCGCGCTGGTGCTCGGCTTCTTCCTCGTCTACCGGCTGACGTTCGCGATCGCCTGGAACATGCGCGCGGACCGTCTCGCGGGTGACCGCGCCGGCACCGAGCGAAGCCGCGCCTGGCGCGCGCTCCTCGCCGAACGCGACGAGCCGGCGGCCGGCGACGAGTAATTTCGCCGACGACTCGACGCGGCGACCGAGGTAGAGCCCGCCTTCTGACGCGCGTAGGCATGAAGCGTGTACGGTCGGCGCCATGGAGTCTCGGTCGTTGTCTTCTGTCCCAGGTGGTGAGCGTCGCGAGCGTCGTTCGACCTTTGGCGCAGAGGTGATCGGCGGCGAGCTCGACGTGCGCGTCTGGGCACCGGAGCGCAAGGACGTCCGCCTCCTGCTCGACCCGCGCACGCCCGGCGAGCGCGTGCTCCCGATGACGCCGGAGTCGCGGGCGGACGGAGCCAGCGGCTACTTCCACGCGCGAATCCCGGGTGTTGGCGCCGGTGCCCGCTACGCCTTCGCGCTCGACGACGACAGCCGCGCCTACCCCGATCCCGCCTCGCGCTCGCAGCCGGACGGGCCGCACGGTGCGTCCGAGGTGATCGATCCGACCGCCTTCGCGTGGACCGACAAGCACTGGCGCGGCATCCCCGTGCGCGATCGCGTGCTGCTCGAGGCGCACATCGGCACGCTCACGCGCGAGGGGACATTTCGCGCAGCCATCGCCGAGTTGCCCCGCCTCGGGCGCACCGGGATCACGCTGCTGGAGATCATGCCGCTGGCCGAGTTCTCCGGCGACTTCGGCTGGGGTTACGACGGCGTCGACCTGTACGCGCCGTATCACCGCTACGGCACCCCCGACGATTTCCGAGCGCTCGTCGATGCGGCGCACGCGCAGGGGATCGGGATGATCCTCGACGTCGTCTACAACCACTTCGGGCCCGACGGGAACTTCCTCTCCTGCTTCTCGCCGCGCTTCTTCACCGAGAAGTACGGGAACGAGTGGGGCACGGCCATCGACTTCGAGGACGCCGAGCCGGTGCGCCGCTTCTTCATCGAGAACGCGGCCTACTGGATCCGCGATTTTCACCTCGATGGGCTCCGGCTCGACGCGACCCAGGCCATCCACGACGCCTCGCCGAAGCACGTGGTGTTCGAGCTCGGGCGAGCCGCGCGCGCCGCGGCCAAGGAGCCGGGGCAACCGGCGCGTGACATCTTCCTCGTGGCGGAGAACGAGGAGCAGAAGGCGCACCTGGTTCGGTCGGAGGCGCGCGGCGGCTGGGAGCTGGATTCGCTGTGGAACGACGACTTCCACCACTCGGCCCGCGTGGCGCTCACCGGCCGGCGCGAGGCCTATTACACCGACACGAAGGGGACGCCGCAGGAGCTGATGTCGGCGATCCGCTGGGGGTATCTCTTCCAGGGGCAGCGCTACAGCTGGCAGCACGGGCGGCGCGGATCCCCCTCGCTCGATCTGCCGGCGAGCGCCTTCGTGAACTACCTGGAGAACCACGACCAGGTCGCCAACTCGGCCGACGGCGCCCGCGTGGCCACGCTGACGACGCCGGCGAAGTGGCGGACGATGACCACCTTGCTCTGCCTCGTGCCGGCGACGCCGCTCCTCTTCCAGGGGCAGGAGTACGGCGCGCTGCGCCCCTTCCTCTACTTCGCGCACCACGAGCCGGAGCTGGCGAAGCAGGTGGCCGCGGGGCGCGCGCAGTTCCTCTCCCAGTTCCCGTCGCTGCGCGATCCCGAGCTGGTGCGGCGGCTGCCGGATCCGGCCGATCCGCGGACCTTCCAGGAGTCGCAGCTCGACCCCACCGAGCGGGAGACGCCGCGGGGGATCGCGCTCGAGGCGATGCACCGCGAGCTGCTCCGCCTGCGCCGCGACGAGGCGGCGATCTACCAGCAAGCGGCGGACAAGGTGGCCAGCGCGGTGCTCTCCGATCGCGCCTTCGTTCTCCGCTTCTTCCACGAGGACGGCGACAGGCTGCTGCTGGTGAACCTCGGCGTGGACCTCGATCTCGGCGTCGCCGCCGAGCCGCTGCTCGCGCCGCCCGAGCCCACCATGGACGACGGCGGCTCGCCCAAGCAGGTGCGCTGGCAGCTGATCTTCTCGACCGAGAACCCGGTCTACGGCGGAGGCGGCACGCGCTCCATCGAGGACGACCTCGGGCACTGGCGACTGCCGGGTGAGTCGGCGCTCCTCTTGCGGCCCGTGCTCGCCGCGCCCGACCCGATCTATCCCCGACCCAAACCAGGCGGCACCACGGAGGCGAAATGACCCATCGCGAGAAGCAGCTGCCGCGGGAGACACGCGTCGTGTACCGGCGCGGAGACGACGCCGAGGGGCTCGTGAGCCGCGAGTGGCTGGTGACGAACGGCCTCGGAGGGTACGCGTCGGGCACGCTCGGTGGAGCGGCCACGCGGCGCTTTCACGGCCCGCTGGTGGCGGTGTTCCCGGCGCCGCTCGCGCGCACGCTGATGGTGAGCCACCTGGCCGAGACGGCGCGCTTCGGCGAGCCGCGCCCGGGCAGCCGCGTCTACCGGATGACCGGTGACGATCTCGCCGGCCAACCGGTGGAGAACCCGGACCTCGATTTCCTCAGCGAGGTGCGGGTCGAGGACGGTCTGCCGGTGTGGCGCTACGAGTCCGAAGGGGCGGTGCTGGAGAAGCGGGTGGTCGTGCCGCACGCGCAGAACAGCACCCACGTCACCTACTCGCTCCTCTCCGGACAGACGGCGGTGCACCTGCGGGTGCGCCCCTCGCTGCGCGTGCGCGCGCACGAAGGACCGGTCGAAGGGAAGATGTCCGAGCCGTACCCGGCGCGGGTCACCGGCACGCGCGCGGAGATCGAGGCGCCCGGCTTTCCGCCTTTGCGGCTGCGCATCTGCGGCCACCCGGCGAAGCTGGCGCTGGCCGAGCCGGAGTTCGTGGAACGGCGTTACGCCATCGAGCAGTCGCGCGGCTACGACTACGAGGGCGATCTCTTCACCCCCGGCTACTACTCCTTCACCCTCGAACCGAGGGAGAGCGCGACGCTCATCGTCAGCACCGAGAGCTGGGACACCCTCAACTCGATGTTGCCGGAGGAGATCAGCAAGGCCGAGGGGCAGCGTCGGCAGCGGCTCCGTCGCGCGGCGCCGGAGATCGTCCGCACCGGCTTCGGCGCCGAGCTGGTCTTCGCCGCCGACCAGTTCGTCATCCGCCCGGAGAGCCGCGCCGTCGACGAGGCGCGCGCCCACGCCGCCGGTGACGAAAGCCGCACGGTGATCGCCGGCTACCCGTGGTTCACCGACTGGGGCCGCGACACGATGATCAGCCTCGAGGGGCTGACGCTCGCCACCGGGCGGCACACCGAGTCGGGGTACATCCTGCGCACCTTCGCGCGCTACGTGAAGGACGGCCTCATCCCCAACATGTTCCCCGAAGGGAACAGCGAGGGGCTGTACCACACGGCCGACGCCACCCTCTGGTTCTTCCACGCGCTGCACCGCTACCTCGGCATCACCGAGGATCACATCACGCTGCAGAACCTCCTCCCCGTGCTCATCGACATCATCGATCGCCACGTGAAGGGGACGCGCTTCGGCATCGGGGTCGATCCCGCCGACGGCCTGCTCAAGCAAGGCGCGCCGGGCTACCAGCTCACCTGGATGGACGCCAAGGTGGGCGACTGGGTGGTGACGCCTCGCCGCGGCAAGGCGGTGGAGATCAACGCGCTCTTCTACAACGCGCTCAAGCTGCTCGAAGGCTGGGTGCGCGAGGAGCGCGGCGACGAGGAGGCCAAGCGGTACACCGATCTGGCCCAGCGCTGCCGCGAGAGCTTCAACTACCGCTTCTGGAACGCCGAGGAGAAGTGCCTCCACGACGTCGTCGACGTCCTCGACGGCCCGCTCGCTGGCAAGAACGACCCCGCCTTCCGCCCGAACCAGGTGTTCGCCGTCTCGCTCGATCACCCGGTGCTCGATCGCGAGCACTGGGAGCCGATGCTCACCCGCGTGCGCGAACGGCTCTTCACCCCGGTCGGCCTGCGCTCTCTCGAGCCGGGTCACCCGGACTACAAGGCGAAGTACGACGGCGACCTGCGCGCGCGCGATGCGGCGTACCACCAGGGGACGGTGTGGGCCTGGTTGATCGGTCCGTTCGTCGACGCCTGGAGCAAGACCTGGCCCGACGACCACGAGTCGGTACGCACCTTCCTCGCCGGCTTCGAGGCGCACCTCGGCGAGGCCTGCGTGGGGACGATCAGCGAGGTCTTCGACGCCGAGGCGCCGTTCACCCCGCGCGGCTGCAACGCGCAGGCGTGGAGCGTCGCCGAGGTGCTGCGCCTGCTGGCGAGCGGGAAGGGAAAAAAGTAGGCGCTGGGCCGGCGGCGAGCGATAGCCTCTTCGCCGGGGGGGGCTCGCTCGCGCGGGCGCAGGGCCGTGACAATCTCGTCGGCAGAAGAGGTCGAGGCGCTGCGTCGCGACAACGCGGCGCTCCGCAAGCAGAACGACGACCTGCGGCGGGCGCTGGAGCTGGCGCCGATCGAGCGCCCCTCGGCCGCGCCCGCGAACGAGCGCGCCGCGCGCACCCGGATGTACGAGCACTTCGCGCTCGCGCCGTTCCTCGTCGCCGCGCTCGTCGGGCCGGATCACGTGATCGAGTTCGCCAACGCGATGGCCCTGGCGGCGTGGGGCAAGACGCGCGCGGAGATCGGCAAGGCGTTCCTCGAGGCGATCCCCGAGCTGCGCGGACAGCCCTTCCTCGGCTATCTCGACGGCGTGCGCGCGACCGGGGTGGCCTACCGCGGCTTCTCGGAGCTGGCCCGCCTGGCGAGCTTCCCCGGCGGGCCGATCGAGGACCGCTATTACGACTTCGTCTACTCCCCCATGCGTCTGCCGGACGGCACGGTCGACGGCGT
>JAMFST010000394.1 GCA_026225435.1 Labilithrix luteola | reverse complement strand
GAGCGACTGGTACTGGACCTCAACGCGATGTTCCGGCCCGTTGCCGTGGTCGAGCAGACCGAGCGGAAGCGGATCGCCATCGCGCGCATCGCCGATCACACGGGCACGGTCGTCGACCTGCTCTGTGCCAGCTCGGGTATCGAGGACGAGATCATCGCGGGCGCCGAGCCGTTCACCGTCGGCACGGCTTCGGGTATCCCCGTAGCGGCTGCGGAAGATCTCCTCGCCATGAAGATCCTCTCGATGCGCAATGAGCGTTTGCACGACACGACGGACGCACGCGGCCTCATGGCGATTGCTGAACCTGATCTGGCGCGCGTGCGCGAGCGGCTGAGGCTGATCACGACGCGCGGATATGCTCGGGGCCAGGATCTGCAGCAGAAACTGGATGAATTCCTGCAGCAGCTGTCGAAGGGGTAGGAGCGACCTCGGAATCAGAGGCCCGCGAGCCGGCGTCACCTCACTGGTGGCAGAGCGTGCTCTTGGAGCATGCCGACGACGTCTGGACCCGGTCGATCAAGTTGCCGCAGCTGGCGGCGCGGATGTCGGCGACGCAGCGGTCGACGCGAGCCTCGTCGATGCCCGTGGGGCAGCTGGACGATCTCCAGGCCGACCTGGGACGCGTCGTCGATGCGCGTCGCCGTCTTGGTCCCGGCGCGCGCAGCATCCTCGCCGCGTGTTCCCGCGAGCAGGTGAACCTCGGCATCGAGGCGGGACTCGGCGCCAACTCGTACGTGCTCGCGGTCGCGCCGGAACTGAAATCCCGATCGCCGATCGCGGAATCGAGGTGAGGTGAACCACCGAGAGGTCGGCGAGAAATTGTCGGAAAGGCTGCAAGACTAGGGAGCGGGTGAGGAGCCCTACTTCTGTAGGGTGACGACCCCCGACCGACGGATTGCGGCCTTTCCGGCAATTTATCGTCGGCCTCTCACGGCTTCAACACCTGCGTCGTCCCCTGCTTCTTCAGCGTGAAGGTCACCTCGCTCCCCGCGGACAGCCCGGTCCACGTCGGGGTGATCTTCCCCTGGGTCCAGCTCTGCACCACGATGTTCACGTTGGTCATCGTGAGGTTCTCGTTCCCCGCAGCGGTGTTGTTGCCGAGCGGGCCGGCGACGGTGGTGGCGGCGAGATCGGTGAGCGTGACGTTGGAGAAGCTGACGTTCTTGAAGACGACGGGGGAGCCGCCGCCGGGCCAGCGCCAGCCCGGCCAGTCCTCGTACTGGTCGACGAAGGACGAGTCGTAGCTGGCGGTGACGTTGGTGACGGTGAGGCCGTCGGAGTCGAGGACGTCCATGAAGCCGTCCTTGCGGTTGGTGGTGTAGCCATTCACGCTGCAGGACACGCACCCGAGCTTGAGCGAATCGGCGTAGCCGCCTCCACCGGGGCGCACGCCGCCGAGGCGCGGGCCGACCTCGTCGACGTTCTCGATCTTGATCCCCGAGTTGAAGAGCGCCGGATCGCCGCCGTACTCGTAGTTCAGGTAGAAGAGGTGCGGCGGGGGGAAGTTCTGGCCGACTCCGCCGATGGTGCCGCCGTCCGCGTCCTGCAGATCGCTCACGTGCTCGACGGTGATGTTGGAGAACGTCGAGTCGATGGTGTTCCCCTGGAAGCCCATGATGATGCCGTCGAGGGCCACGTGGTCGAAGGTGAGGCCGGTCGGCGCGGCGTAGAACTGGCTCGCGTTGGTGGCGGTCGGGGCCGGAGTCGCGGTCGTCACGGCCTGGTTGCTCCGGTACTGCAGGCCGAACATGAAGCCGAAGGGGATGTACGCCGACGGCTGCGCGGGGTTCGCCGAGTGGAGGTCGAGCCCGCTGATCTGCACGTTCTTGGTGTCGCCCACGATGAAGAAGATCGCGCCGACGTTGACCGAGCCGACCCACAAGGCCCACTTGCCGTGGGTCGGTCCGTCGGGGAAGGTGACGTTGCGGTTCTTCTCGAGCCAGCCGGTGAGGATCTCGTCGCTGAAGAAGCCGGAGCCGTTCTCCCCCGGCGTCGAGTGGTACGTGCCGCCGAGCGAGTAGCCGTCGGTGTTGAGCGACACCGGCATGCTGTTGTTCCACTCGACGTTCCAGTTGGTGAGCGTGACGTCGCTGGTGTCGGCGATGACGAAGGCCGGCTCGAACAGGTTGTTGATGGTGAACTTGCCGGTGCCCTGGAAGACGACGGTGGTGCCGTTGTCGATGAAGATCGAGCGGTCGATGTTGAGGCCGATGTCGAGCGTCGCGGGGCAATCGACGACCAGCGTATAGGCAGCGTTGCGCGCGCCGGTGACGGCGGCGGCCACCGCGGCGCTGTCGTCGGAGCCGTCGCACCTGGCGCCGAGCGCGCTGAGGTACTTCGGGTTGACGAGGGGAGCGCCTCCGTCGGCCACGCCGGTGCCGGTGCCGGCATCGGCGCTCGACGGAGAAGCGGCTTCGCCTCCATCAGCGGTGACACTGGACGTGGCTCCGGGCGTGACGGCCTGCGCGGGCGTCGCAGCGTCGGTCTCCTCGCCGTCGGCGGTGGAAGGGGCGGCGGACGAGCACCCGAGGCTCGCACCGAGAAGAGCGGTGAGCGAAGCGCGAACGAAGTGACTCATGTCACGAGACTCAGCAGGGTGCGTGCCACCGACTGGCAGGCTGCTTTTCCCGGAGAAGCGTGACCTCCAGCTCTCGCGTTGCGCAGATTGCCCAGCGCAGTTTGCGCACATCGGGGCGGACTCGGTGCGCAACGGGCTGTTCGACCACGCCGCCTACAACGCGGCCAAGGGCGGCGTGCACGGCCTGACCACCGGCCTCGCGCGCCGCTTTCTCGACGTCATCCCGCCCGGACGCGCGGGAGAGATGGACGAGGTGGCCTCGATGGTCGCATACCTGGCCTTGCCGGAGGCGGCGTTCGTCACCGGGCAGGTGGTCAGTGTCAACGGCGGGAGCACGATGCTTTGATGGATCTCGAACAACTCCAGGTGCGCGTCCGCGTGGTCGCGCGAGCTCTCGGTCGGCACGGTCTGGTGAGCGCGTGGGGGCACTGCAGCGCGCGCCTCGACGCCAAGCGGTTCATCGTCTGCGCCCCGCGGCCGATGGGCATCATCAAGCCGGGCGAGGCCGGCACGGTGGTGCGCATCGACCAGCCCTTGCCGACCGGCGTGCTCGGCGAGGTGCGCATCCACCAGCAGATCTACGCCCGCCGTCCGGACGTCGGCGGCGTGTGCCGCGTGTTTCCGCCGGCGACTGTGGCGCTCTCCACCCAGCGTTTCCTCCCGCACGCCCGTCACGGTGTCGGCGCCCATGTCGGCCACGCCGCCTTCTGGGACGACACGCGCCTTCTGCGTGACGACGCGCTCGCCGCCAAGCTGGCGGCGCACATGGGCGAGGCGCGCGCGCTGGTCATGCGCGGCAACGGAGCGGTCACCGCCGGCGCGAGCCTGGAGCTGGCGCTGGCCTACGCGTACTGCCTGGAGGACGCGGCCAGGGTCGAGCAGATCGTCCTGAGCACGAAGGAGAGCACCGAGGAGGAGTGCGTGCGCCTCTCCGAGGAGGAGGTCGGCGCTCGGCAGGTCACCTCCGGCGCCATCTTCGAGCGCTTGTGGGACTACCTCACCGACGGCGATCCCGAGGCCGGGCAGCTCAAGGTGAACGAGCTCTTCGGAGCGACCGCGTGAACGGCGCGACGAGCGCGAGCAACCCTGTACGCAGGACGTAGGCGGCGCGGAGCCGCGCCACCCAGGCGCGGTTGGCCAAGGCGGCGATGGAGCTGCTGCAGACCGAGGGCTACGCCGGCTTTCGCGTGCAGGAGGAACCGGCTTGCTGAATGATTCCGCAGGACCATCGTCTGAAGCTTCTCCGCCCACACGGCGCACCAAGCCCCACAACTTGAACGTGGAGCGCGGAATGCGGGATGATGCGGGGGACGTTTCTCGAGGTGATGGCCGTGCGACTTCCCAGGATCCTGTTTCGCGTCTCCCTCGTGCTCGCGATCCTGGTGGTCGCAGGCGGCGTCTCGCTCTATGAAGCGAAGCGCTTCTTCCCGCGAACGGCGGTCCTGCCAGGGCTGCAGATCGACGGGGAAGCGGTCGCCGGCGGCTTCACCGAGCAGGCCGCCCGCGAGGTGCTC
>JAMFST010000393.1 GCA_026225435.1 Labilithrix luteola | reverse complement strand
CTTCCCCCGCCGCAGCCGCCGCGGCGCAGATCCCGCTGGCCGAGGTGAGCCACGGCGTGGAGCTCTCCTTCCTCGCCGCGTACGACGTCGGCCCTCGCCCGCCGGGCTGGCTGCTCACGCCGAGCGCCGTCGTCACCTTCCTGTGCGGCTCGGGGGGCGATGCGCTCCGGCTTCCCGAGCGTACGAAAGGCAAAAAGGACAAGGAGGCGGCGCTCCCCGTGTCGCTGGTCATCAGCGAAAAATTCGTCGGTGATCGCAGCCTGGTCGAGCGCTGCGTGGTCACGCTGGCGGGGAGCCGTGGGCTGCTCCTGGTGGGCGAGCCGGGGACGGCCAAGTCGATGCTGTCCGAGCTGCTGGCGGCCGCCGTCTCGGGCAACAGCGCGCTCACCGTGCAGGGGACCGCGGGGAGCACCGAGGACCAGCTCCGCTACGGGTGGAACTACGCGACGCTGCTCGCGCGCGGTCCTTCGCCGGAGGCGCTCGTGCCGTCGCCGGTGCTCACCGCCATGCGCCGCGGCGGCATCGCCCGCATCGAGGAGATCACCCGCTGCCTCCCCGAGGTGCAGGACGCGCTCGTCTCCATCCTCTCCGACCGTCGCCTGGCCGTCCCCGAGCTCGACGGGCACGTGGAGCTGGCGGTCCCCGGCTTCAACGTGATCGCCACCGCGAACCTGCGCGACCGCGGTGTGTCGGAGATGTCCGCCGCGCTCAAGCGCCGCTTCAACTTCGAGACGGTGCCGCCGATCGCCGACGCAGCCCAGGAGCGCGCTCTCGTGCGGCGGCAGGCGGAGGCGGCGCTGGCGCGGATCGGCGAGCCGCTGCGGGTGGACGACGTGGTGCTTGACGTCCTCGTCACCGCCTTCCGCGATCTGCGCAGCGGTCGCTCGCCCGAGGGGTGGGCGGTGGAGAAGCCATCCACCGTGATGAGCACCGCCGAGGCCGTGGCGGTGGCGACCTCGATCGGCGTACACGCCACCTACTTCACCGCCGGGCGCGACCCGCTGGTGCAGGTGCCGGGCTTCCTCCTCGGCGTCGTGCTGAAGGACGAGCCGAAGGACCGCGGGCGGCTCCTGGCCTACTGGGACGGTGCGGTGAAGCGGCGCGCCGAGGCGAAGCTGCGCCCGTGGCAGAAGCTCCTCGAGCTTCGTAGCCAGCTCGAAGAGACGTGAGCGCGCCCGCTCGCGAGGAGCTGCCGGGGGCGCTCGCCGAGCTGTTCGCGTCGCGCGAGCCGCTGCTCGTCGGCGTGCGCCACCACTCGCCGGCCTGCGCGGTGACGATGCCGGCGCTCCTCGAAGACTTCGCGCCGGAGCGGGTGCTGGTGGAGCTGCCGGCGGATCTGGCCGACTGGCTCCCCTGGCTGGGGCACGCCGAGCTCGAGGCGCCGGTGGCGCTGGCCGCGACGCGCAGCGATCAGGGGGCGTCGCTCTTCTTCTATCCGTTCGCCGACTTCTCTCCCGAGCTGGCCGCCGTGCGCTGGGCGGTCCGCAACGGCGTTGCCGTGGAGGCGATCGATCTGCCGTACCTCCTGTCGACCCGTCGCGAGGGCGAGCCGAAGGAGGCGATGCGGGCGAAGGACGAGGCGCACGACGACGAGGAGGGGAGCCTCCTGCCGCACATGCTGCGAGCGACTGGCGCCGACTCGAGCGAGGAGCTGTGGGATCGCCTCGTCGAGGCGTACGCACCGGCTGCGTCCGCGGAGGAGGTGCGCCGGGCGGCGCTGAGCTTCGGCTGGGCGCTGCGCTCCGATGCCGAGCGCCGCGGCGTGCCGGCGCGTGATCTGGCGCGCGAGCGGTACATGCGGCAGCGGCTGCTCCAGGCGATCGGACCGCGAGAGGCGCCGCGCCGGGTGGCCGCCGTCGTCGGCTCCTTCCACGCGGCGGCGCTCCTGTCGGTGCGCGAGGCGGAGGACGCACGAGCGCCGCTCCCCGACGTGCCCGCGGCGGCCTGGGCGAGCTCGCTCGTCCCCTATGCGTTCGAGCTGCTCGACTCGCGCTCCGGCTATCCCGCCGGCATCCGCGACCCGATGTGGCAGGAGCTGGTGTGGGGCGCGCTGGCGGAAGGCGGAGCGCTCGAGGAGGTGCTGCGCGCGCAGGTGGTGGCGGTGGCGCGAGCCGTGCGCAGCCGCGGACACGTGGCGGGCGTCCCCGACGCGAGCGAGGCGGTGCGCATGGCGCTCGACCTCGCCCGGCTGCGTCGCTTGCCGTCACCCGGCCGGCGCGAGGTGCTCGAGGCGATCGAGTCGGCGCTCGGTCGCGGAGAGCCGCTCGGACGTGGCCGCGTGCTCGCGCGCGCGCTGCAGGAGGTCATGGTCGGCGGACGGCGCGGAAGGCTCCCGCCGGGCACGCCGCGATCGGGTCTCGTGCCGCACGTCCACGAGCTGCTGCGCGCGCTGCGCCTCCCCGGCGCCGGCGATCCGGCGGAGACGGTGCGCCTCGATCCGCTGCGCGCGAAGATCGACCGCGAGCGCCTCGTCACCCTCGAGCGGCTGGTGGCGGCGAACGTGATCTACGCCACGCGGCAAGCGGCCTACGCGGGCGCCGCGCCGGGCGGACCTCGACGTGCGCTCGCCGACGACGAGACGCTCGGCTCCGTCTGGCGCATCGAGCACCAGCCGGCGACCGAGGCGAGCCTCGAGCTGGCCGGCCCGCTCCTCGAGGCGGATCCGACCGCGCTCGATCCGGTCATGGGGCGCGTCGAGGCGCTCACGGACGAGGACTTTCTCCG
>JAMFST010000392.1 GCA_026225435.1 Labilithrix luteola | reverse complement strand
CCGCCGCGCAGGATGGTGGAACGGGCGCGGCCGACCCGACCTCCTTCGCCATCGTCAACACCGACGGCACCTCGACCCCGCTCGACCCGAACGCGATCTACAACATCGCCGGCCTCACCTTCTTCACCACCGGCGGCGACGGCTACACCGCCTTCGGCGCTTGTCGTGCAGTCGCCACCATCGGCACCGACCTCGACATCTTCAACTCGTACCTCGGGCAGACGACGTCGACGACGAACCCGCTGCCGGTCCCGCCCGCGACGCGCATCACCATGAAGCCCTGAACAGCTTCGCGAGATCGCCCCGCGTCAGGACGCCATGGCCGCCGCGGGGCGCCCTTCGAGGATCGACCCCACCTGCTCGAGCGCGTACTGCACCTGCTCGACCGAGGTGAGAAAGCCGTACATCCCGATCTGCGTGGCGAAGAAGCCGATCGATTGATCGTGGGCGCGGAGGTGGAGCTGGTGCATGCTCGCGAGCGGCGCCAGCACCGGCGCGATCGCCGGACCGACCCGCGGATCGACCGCGAACAGCATCCACTGCGCGTCGAGCGCGGGATCACCGAACGACGCCGCCGGTAGCGACATCACCGGGGGCGAGCCGCACCCCATGCCCGGGTTGCGCAGGACGATCTCGAAGGGGGGAAAGGGCCGCGCGACCTGCATGCTGAGGCGGCACTCGAAGGTGGTCCGGGTCTGCTTCATCAGCGGATTCACGTCGAGATCTGTCTTGTGGAGGTACGAGAGCTCCGTCGGCCGACCGGTGGGCGCACCGCGCAGGACCGCTCGCGTGGTCTTGGTTCCGTCCCCCGCGATCGCGCCGATCACGCCACCCGTCGAGTCGAAGCTCTTCAGGTCGTGCGTGGTGGACGCCATCATCAGGTTGAAGCCGGGATCGCCCTCCACGATGGACAGCCGCACGCGCGGAGCGAGGTCGCTCAGCCTGAAGTTGGCGTAGCTCTGCTCGCTCGTCGCCAGCATCTTCTGCTGGCGTGTACGGAAGTACACGACGATGCCGATGACGAAGATCGGCATGAAGATCATCTGCAACAAGGTACCCATCGGATGAACCCCTTCTAGAAAAGGAACGTGGTGACGAACAGGCGGATGCCGGCGCCGAGCGCCAGCGCCAGCGCGAGCACGAGGCCGGTGCCGGCCCCGATGTAGAAGTAGTGGCGCAGGGTGGCGGACGCGCGGGTGGCCCGGGTGAGCACGCCGCTCGCTCGCTGGTGGTAGGAGCGCGTCTCCTCCTCCAGCAGGCGGGCGCGATCGCTCGCGAGCTCCGCGGTGAGCAGGTTGTGCGCCCCGCACGGCATGCAGGGGACGATGGCGGCGAGGCCCGGCCCCATCGGCAACGGCGCCCCGCACGAGCGGCAACGCGCCGGCAACCCCGGGTGCAGGGGGGCATGCGCACGCAGCCGCGGCGCGATGGCCTTCTTGTACTCGACGAGAGCGAGCAGGTAGCCGGTGGCCGCGCCGAGGATGACCCCGACGGAGATGGCCGAGAACGTCACCGACGACAGCAGGTCCTCGCGCGCGCTCAGCGGGATGTCGCGCAGCGCGAGCGCCGTGTTCACCTGGGTGACGGCGCTGCTGGTCCCCCCGCCGACGACGACGACCCCGACGATGGCGTAGACGCCGATCTGGCCGCGTAGCGTCTGCATCATGTGGGCGAAGGCGAGCGCCGGCCCCTCCTCCGCGGCCTGGGCGCTGCGCAGGTGCGCCAGCCGGGCGCGCAGGGCCATCACCCGTTGCGCCTGCTCACGTGGGAGGACCTCGGTCGCCTGGCAGAACGGGCAGCGAACCTGCACCGGCCCCACCAGCGCCACCGGCCCCTCTTCCCGCATGGGGCCACCGCACCGCCCACACGGGATCGGGATCTGCTCGCCCCCCTGCGTCATCGTCATCGCGTCCATCTTCGGCCCCACGCGCAGAACGGTCTTCTGTTTTTTCGCCGCGAGAGGCGATATAGGCCACGTCGCCACGGCAGCGTCCGGCAGGTGAGGAGAACCAGCGATCGCCCCTTAGCTGGGGGGCGGATCGACCGTTTTTCCTCTCCGATGGTCCTCCGTGCGCTCGTCGTCGATCCCAACCCCGCGCGCGGTCTCATGTACCGCGAGCTACTCGCGAACGAAGGGCTCGACGCGTTCGTCGTCCCCGACGGGCAGCAGGCCTGCAAGTTCCTCGAGTCGGGAGAGCGGATCTACCTCCTGGTGACCGAGCTGTCCCTCCCCCGCATCGACGGCTTCGGCGTCCTGCGGCGCCTGCAGCGAACGGAGAGCGCCGGCATCCCCGTGCTCGTGGCAACCGCCTTCCACGAGATGCGCGAGACGGCACTCCGCCTGCGCGAGGAGCTCGGGATCAGCGCGGTCGTGTCCCCCTCGATCTCGCCCGAGGCGCTCCTCGACGTGGTCGTCCGCATCCTCGAGGGGGAAGAGGAGATCGTCGCCGACGAGAGCGCCTGGGACACGCTCGATCCCGATGATCCCGTCTCCCTCGCCGAGGCCTACCAGACGGAGATGCGGCGGCTCGAGAGCATCCGGAAGGCCGGCGTGACCTTCGCCGACCAGCAGGCGGTGAACGACGGCGCCGTGCGCGGCGCCGGTGTCCCGCTCATCGGCTCGGACGGGGAAGCCTGGGGCGCGCTGTGCGTCATCGATGACGCAAAGCGGTAACCGACACGTCCTGACTCGCCGTCGTCATCTTCTGCTGCACGCCTCACGTCGCGAGTTAGAGTCGACCGATGCGGCGACTGGCCTCGGTGGTTGGAATCCCGCTCGCCCTGGTGGCCGCGTGCTCGACGTCGACCTCGCCGGCCCCCGCACCCGCGGCGAGCACCAACATCGTCACGGCCAGCTACGACGGCGTGACCCTCAGCGTGCTGCGCATCGCCCCGGACGACGACGGCCCGGTGACCCCCGCGCCCCTCCCCGGCGCGCCTTCGCTCAGCTGGCAGGTGACGGACGCCAGCGGCGCCCCGGTCGCCTCGGGGTCCGTCGCCGATCCCACCTACGTGACCGCCGAGTTCGCGGCTGATGGAACGGCCGCCCCGGCCACCAAGCGCAGCGGCGCCATGATCGAGCTGCGCGTCCCCGCGGTCGACGGCACGTTGACCGTCGCCGATTCGTCGGCCCCGGGACAGCCGCGCGGAGGACGGCTCGCTCCGGAGGACGTCCCCCCGCCGGGGGCGGCACCGTCCACGCCCATCACCGCGGCGAGCACGCCCACCCCGGCGACGCTGGCGGCACCCGTGGCCCGCAAGCTGGTCGACAACGGCCCCTGCGCCCCCTTCAACATCCTCGTCGTCCCCGAAGGCTTCCAGAGCGGCGAGCTCCCCGCGTTCGACGCCGCCGTCCAGAAGATCGCCAGCGATCTGGATGGCTACAAGGGCTACGGCAGCAAGATCGCCGACTTCAACTTCTGGGTTCTCGACGTCGCCTCCAACGACTCGGGCATCACCGATCCCGGCTGCATGCCCCCCGCCGCCGCGGGGATGGACGCTTGTACGTACACGCCGCCGCCTCCTCCGGTGAAGCGGGACACCGCCTTCCGCGCCAGCTTCAGCGACAACATCACCTCCCCCCGTCGGGTCATCAGCCTCAACGAGGCCCCGGAGACCGCGTCCAGCCAGGCCGCCGTTGCGCTCCTCGCCACCGCCAAGCGCACCTCGCACGCGGACATGGTCGCCTACCTGGTGAACGATCCGGGCAACGCGCCGAGCGGCTTCGGCGGGGCGGCGCAGATCCCGAGCAAGAGCTGGGTCGCCTCGACGTTCACCGAAGGCGTCCAGTCGTACGTCGCCACCGCAGCGCACGAGAACGCGCACGCGCTGTTCGGGTTGCAGGACGAGTACTCGTATGGAGCGACCGCAGCCATGTGCGACAGCGGCAAGAGCACCGGCGCGGGGCCGCTCCCGCTGGTGAACGTGACCAACACGCCCGCCTCCCCGCCGTGGGCCACGCTCCTCACCAGCACCACCGTGCCGACCACCGACGCCACCGACGGCGTCGTGGGCGCGTTCGCCGGGGGGTACTACTGCGCCACCGATTTCTACCACCCGACGAAGGACTGCCTGATGCTCAGCCTGGTGAGCCAGGAGGCGAGCCACGGCGACTTCTGCGCCGTGTGCCTCGATCACGTGACCGCGGTCATCAACCAGCGCGAGGCCTACGCGAAGTGCGCGTGCGCCCTCACCTCGCCCGCCACCGCCACCACCGACGCAGGTGGCCTCGTCAACGGCGACGGGACGCCGCTCGTCTGCCCGAGCGAGTCCGCGCTGGTGCAGCAGGCGAAGGACGCGGGCTGGTGGGCGCCGACGGTACAGAAATCGTGAACCGACCGGCGCGCCTCCGCTCAGCGCCGCTCGCCGGTCTCACGCTGCTCCTCGCTTGCACACCCGCGGCCGCGCCGGCACCGCCGCCGAACGTCGCGGCGCCGCAGTCCACAGCCGCGCCCGCGGCGCCGCATGACGAGCTCGCGGCCAGGATCGACGCGATCGTCACCAGCAAGCTCGGGGACGGCGCGCACTCTCCGGGCTGCGCGCTCGGCGTGTTTCGCGCGGGGGAGATCGTCTTCTCGCGCGGGTACGGCCTGGCCAGCCTGGAGAACGACGTCCCCATCACGACGCACACCAGCTTCGAGATCGGCTCGATGTCGAAGCAGTTCACCGCCACCGCGGTGCTCCTCCTCGTCGAGGACGGCAAGCTCTCGCTCGACGACGATGTCCGGAAGTACATCCCCGAGCTCCCGGACTACGGCCATCCGATCACCGTGCGGCAGCTGCTGCATCACACCGGCGGGCTGCGCGAGTACGACGTCCTGCTCGACCTGTCCGGCTGGGACACGGTCGACGTCGCGACCGACGACGAGGCGCTGCGGCTCGTCACCTTGCAGAAGGGGACCAACTTCGCGCCGGGGACCGCGTGGAGCTACTCGAACACGGGGTATTTCCTGCTCGGGCAGCTGGTGAAGCGGGTGAGCGGCAAGACGCTGGCCGCCT
>JAMFST010000391.1 GCA_026225435.1 Labilithrix luteola | reverse complement strand
GCAGGTGCGCCGCGTCCTCGCCCAGCGCCCCGGCGAAGGCCCGCCGCAGGTCGACGATCGTCGGATGGCCGAAGCGCTCGCTCGCGGTGTAGTCGTGCATCGCCCGCCAGAACGGCTCCTCGCCGTACACCCGCCGCAAGGTCTCGAGGATCGCCGCGGTGCGCTGGTAGACGAGACGCGCGTAATCGGTGCCGGTGGCGAAGGCGAAGGCCGGCTGCCCCACCTTCTCGTCGTGCTCCGCCAGGTTGCCGAGCACGCCGTCGAGGGCAGAGTCGTCCACCCGCAGGTCGGGCAGGTTGATCATCGAGCCGTTCCCGTAGAGCGCGTGGAGCACGTCCTGCTCGGCGAAGGAGTTGATCCCCTCGTCGAGGAACGGCGCGCTCACCTCGTCGGAGGCGAGCAGGCCGTAGAACCACTCGTGCCCCAGCTCGTGCAGCGTCACCCACTCGACCAGGTGCGTGCCGCGCGGCTGGAACCAGCTTCCGCCGGTGGTGATGAGCGTCGGGTACTCCATGCCGCCCGCCTCGTCGTCGCGCAGCGGCGGGTGCACCAGGGTCAGCACGTCGTACGGATACGCGCCGTAGCGTCCGGCGAAGTAGGGGAGGGCGAAGCGCACCGCGGCCAGCTCGCGCTCGGCGTCGTCCTCGTAGCCTCGCGGGTAGAGCGCGCGCACCGCGACCGAGCCGATGGTCTCGCGCTTCTCGAGGAAGTGGTCCCAGGCGGTCCAGGCGAAGTCGTGGACATCGGCCTGCACGTGCCGCTCGCGCAGCCGCCCGCCCGCCACGTGGCTCTCGACGACCGGCCCGGTGGCGCCGACGAGGAACCCTTCGGGCACGTCCAGGGTGACGTCGTAGGTGCCGAAGTCGGCGTAGAACTCGGCCAGGTGGTGGAAGGCGAAGTGCGCCCAGCGCGCGCCGTTCTCGCCCGTCCCGGTGGCCTCGAGGCGCGCGATCTTGGGGAACCACTGCCCGACCATGTGGAACGAGCCGTCGAAGCCGGTGCGCTCGACGATGTTCGGCAGCTGCACGTCCCAGCTCATGGCGAAGGTCACGCTCTCGCCCGGAGCCACCGCGCGGGGGAGGGGAACGCGCGCGTCGGTCTCGTCCTCGTCGTCCGGCCGGTGCAGCTCGGCGCCCTTCCACAGGTCGGCGCCGTCGAGCTCGAAGCGGCTGACGTCGATCGCGCCCCAGCTGGAGGGGCGCTGCCCGCCGCGCCCGCCGACCCGCTCGCGCAGCCAGGCCGAGCGCTCGTTCTTGAAGGCGTTCATGTACAAATGAAGGTAAATCTCGCGCACGGCGACGGAGCTGGTGTTGCGCCAGCGCAGCGTCCCCTCGCCGTGGACGGCGTGCCGGACCGGGTCGAGCGTGGCGGTGAGCGTGTAATCGGCCACGTCGTCCGCGTGCGCGCGCGGCTCGTCGGCGGCCGCCAGACCGGGCGCGGCCACGGCAGCCGGCCCGCCGAGGCAGATCGAGCCGATCGAGCCGAGAACGAGCGAAAGCCGCGCCGCGAACCGCATCGGCGCCACCTTACCTTGCGAGCGCGAGTCGTAATAACCTCACCGTCCATGCGCTCGCTCTTCGGGATCTCCGCCACCTCCTCTTCGATCGTCCTCTCGCTCTTCGCCGTGTCCTGCGGAGGCAGCGCCAGCTCCACCGCGCCCGCGCAAACGGCCGCCGACACCCCGCCGGCTTCCGAGGTCGCCGCCGCCGAGCACGCGTGTGGCGCTGCCGACACGGTGCACACCCACGACGTGCACAAGGAGGGCGCGACCGAGGCGCTGGTCCCCTGCTCGGCGAACGGCAAGGGGGACTACTCCGGTCTCATCAAGGTCGAGACCATCCCCGACGGCGTGCACATCACCATCAGCGCGACCGACGACGACGTCGACAACGGCAAGCTCGGCTCCGACGTGAAGACCCGCGACGCGGTCATCGTCTACCCGAAGGGCAAGGGGGAGAAGGCCATCGAGGTCCCGCTGGTGAAGACCGCCAGCGGCTACACCGGCGACAAGGTCGTCTTGTGGGACGACCTCGACAAGCTCAATGACGGCGGGACGAAGCTCGACATCGCCGTCTTCGATCACGACAAGAACAGCGGCGCCGCCGGCTCCGAGGAGCTGCACGTGCAGGTCTCGGTCAGCACCGGCAAGAGCTGCGAGAAGGCGCAGGACGAGAACCCGCAGACGCTCGATATGAGCGGCAAGGGGGGCTCGCCGGACCTCACCAACGACCAGCTGGGGGCGCCCTTCAAGAACGCCGGCTTCCTCTCCACCTGCGGCCTCACCGACAGCGCCGACGCGGACCTGTGCGTCGCCGTGAAGAACGGCAAGGCGCTCGGCGTCACCGTCAACGTCACCCCCAAGAACAACAAGGTCGCCGCCTGCATCGACCGCGCGACCCGCAAGATCGCCTTCCCCGCGAGCCCGAAGCTCGACGTCGTCAAGGAACACTACTGAGAGGCTGACAGCCAGCTCACGCTCGCTATCGCAGCGACCCACGAGAAAGTTAGCGCGGGATTCTCGATGGCGCGTTCAGCGCCATCGGGAATTGCGCTAGAACAACGCGAGCTGGCGCTTGTCCCGCGGCGGTGCGGCCGTCGCGGGGCGGGTGAAGGTGCTCGCGTTCCCGTCGCGTTCGGCGTCGTCGTCGTCGCTCACGTCGAGCTGGTCATCCATTCCGCCGGTGAGCCCCAGCTTCTTCACCATGCGGTCGAAGAGCGTGGCGATGGTCTCGGCGTAGACCCCTTCGCCGCGCTGCCGCGAGCCGAAGCGGGCGTCGTACATCTTGCCGTCGCGCGTCTCCCGGATGCGCCGCAGGATCTTCTCCGCCCGCAGAGGGAGCGCCTCGCGCAGGCGCGCCTCGAACACCGGCGCCACTGGACCGGGCAACCGCAGCAGCACCCAGCCGGCGCGCGTCGCTCCGGCGTTCTTCGCCGCTTCGAGCACCTTGCCGATCTCCTCGTCGTTCAGCCCGGGGATGACCGGTGCGACGTTGACGCCGACGTTGATCCCGCGCGCGGCGAGCTTCTCGATGGTGTGCATGCGCCGCTGCGGCGTCGCCACGTAGGGCTCGATGGCGCGCGCCTTCTCCGGATCCCAGAAGGGGATGCTCAGCGTCACCCCCAGGCGGGTCACCGACGCCAGCTCCGCCAGCAGATCCAGGTCACGTTCGATGAGCGGGCTCTTGGTGATGATGGCCACCGGGTTCTTGTAAAGTGCACACACCTCGAGGCAGCCACGCGTCAGCCGGTACGACGCCTCGAGCGGCTGGTAGCAGTCGGTCACGCCACTGAAGACGACCGTCTCGCCGCGCCAGCTCGGCTTCTCGAAGGCGTCCCGCAGGAGCGCCGGCGCCTGCGGCTTGATGACGATCTTCCGGTCGAAGTCCGTCCCCGCGCCCATCGACAGGTACTCGTGCCCCGGGCGGGCGTAGCAGTAGGCGCAGGCGTGAAAGCACCCGCGGTAAGGGTTCACGCTCCAGCGAAAGCCGATGTCCGGGCTGTCGTTGTGCGAGAGGATCTTCCGCGTGTGATCCTCGAGGACCTGGAGCCGCGCGTCGGGCGCGTCCCCTTCGAGGTAGTCGATCTCCGACTTGTCCCAGGGGTTCGGCGGGTTGGCGACCGGCTTGAGGAGCACCCGACGAGAATACTGCTCACGCGTTCAGCTGTCGAGTCAAGGCTTGGGCGGCGCCGGCGGGTGCACGGTGAGGACCGGGCGGGTCGCGGTGCGCACCACCTTCTCCGCCGTGCTCCCCAGCAGCATCCGCGTGAGCCCTTTGCGACCATGCGTGCCGATCACGATGATGTCGACGTCCATCTCGCCGGCCACGGTGTTGATCTCCTCGTAGGGGACGCCGTCCCGCAGCACCGACGACATCGGAACGCCGCGGTCCTTGCGCGAGGTCACCGCCGCGTCGAGCGCCGTCTGCGCGGCCGTCGACAGCTTCGTCGCCACCTCCGCGGTCGCGATCATCGCCCCGTCGGGGAACCCGTAGATGGGCAGCTCGTAGGCGTGCATGACGACGATGTCCGCTCCGAGCGCGCTCGCGAGCTGCAGCGCGTACTCGAGGGCGAAGTCGCTCGTGTCGGTGAAGTCGATGGGAACGAGGAGCCGCTTGATCGCGATCATCTCTCCTCGTTACCACCGGTCTTTCCCGTCGGCCCTCAGTTCAGCATGTCCGGCGCGACCGGGGACGCCTTCACCGGCTCGTCGAAGCTGAACGTCAGCTTCGTCTTCACCGTGTCGTGCGCCTCTGCCGTCGGGTTCGGCGCGGCGTCGATGGTGACCGTGCCGCCCTTCTCGAGCGCGCCGAAGAGCAGCTCGTCGCCGAGGGGCCGCTTGATCTCGTTCTGGATCACGCGTGCCAGCGGACGGGCGCCGTTCTCCGGGTCGTAACCGGCCTCGGCCAGGTGGTCGAGCGCCCCCTGCGTGAGGTTCAGCTCCACGTTCTTCTCGAAGAGCTGCCCGCGCAGCTCCTTCACGAACTTGGCGACGATGCTGTGCATGGTCAGCGGCGAGAGCGGCGCGAAGTTCACCTTCGCGTCGAGGCGGTTACGGAACTCCGGGCTGAAGAGCCGCTTGTACTCGCGGTCCGCGTCGCCGACGGCGTTCTTGGCGTCGAAGCCCACCATGCGGCGCGACAGATCGCGTGCACCGGCGTTGCTCGTCATCAGCAGGATGACGTGGCGGAAGTCCGCCGCCTTGCCGTTGTTGTCGGTCAGCTTGCCGTGGTCCATCACCTGGAGCAGCACGTTGAAGACGTCGGGGTGCGCCTTCTCGATCTCGTCGAGGAGGAGGACCGCGTGCGGCGTCTTGGCGATCGCCTCGGTGAGGAGGCCGCCCTGGTCGAAGCCGACGTAGCCCGGGGGCGCGCCGATGAGCCGCGAGACCGTGTGGCGCTCCATGTACTCGCTCATGTCGAAGCGGATGAACTGGATGCCCATGATCTTGGCCAGCTGCTTGGCCATCTCGGTCTTGCCGACGCCGGTGGGGCCGGTGAGGAGGAACGAGCCGATCGGCTTCTCCACGTTGCGCAGCCCGGCGCGGGCCAGCTTGATGGCGCTGGCGATCTCCTTCACCGCGGCGTCCTGGCCGAAGATGACCGAGGTGAGCTCGGTCTCGATGTTCTTGAGCGCGCTCTTGTCGTCGGTCGACACCTCGCGCGGCGGGATCTGCGCCATGCGCGCGAGCACCGTCTCGACGTGGGTGACGGTGACCACCGGGATGACTGGATCCTTGCCCTCTTCCGGCTTCGGCTTGGCGAGCTTCTCCGCTGCGCCGGCTTCGTCGAGGAGATCGATCGCCTTGTCCGGCAGCTTCTTGTCGTGGAGGTACTTGTCGGCCAGCTTGGCCGCCGCCTCGAGCGCGTCCTCGGTGTACGTCACGCCGTGGAACGACTCGTACTGCGGCTTCAGACCCTTGAGGATGAGGATGGTCTCGTCGACCGACGGCTCGCCCACCTCCACCCGCTGGAAGCGACGGGACAGAGCGCGGTCCTTCTCGAAGTGCGAGCGGTACTCCTCGAACGTGGTCGAGCCGATGCAGCGCAGCTTGCCCGAGGCGAGCGCCGGCTTGAGCAGGTTGGACGCGTCCATGCTGCCGCCGCTGGTGGAGCCGGCACCGACGATGGTGTGGATCTCGTCGATGAAGAGGACAGCGTGCTCGCGCGCCTGGAGCGCCTTCATGACCGCCTTGAGCCGCTCCTCGAAGTCGCCGCGGTAGCGCGTGCCGGCCAGGAGTGCGCCCATGTCGAGCGAGTAGACGACCGCCTCCTTGAGCGCGTCGGGCACCTCGCCGTCGACGATCTTCTTGGCGAGCCCTTCGACGAGAGCGGTCTTGCCGACGCCGGCGTCGCCCACGAGGATCGGGTTGTTCTTCTTGCGACGGGCGAGGATCTGCACCAGCCGCTCGACCTCGCGCTGCCGCCCGATGAGCGGGTCGATGCGCTTGGCGATCGCCTCCTCGTTGAGGTTCGAGGTGAAGGCCTTGAGCGGATCCTTCGCCGGCCGCGGCTCGTCACCGTCGGCGCCGGCGTTCTCGCGTTCGCCGCCACCCGGGCGGGCGGACTCGTCGTCCACCTTGCTGACGCCGTGGGCGATGTACGCCACCACGTCGAGGCGGGAGACCCCGTGCTTGCCGAGCAGGCTGACCGCGAACGAGTCGCGTTCGGCGAAGATGGCCACCAGCACGTTGGCGCCGGAGATGACCTCCTTGCCGCTCGACTGCACGTGGTGATCGGCGCGGCCGAGCACGCGGCGCACGCCGAGCGTGGCCATCGGCATCGAGTCGTCGTCCTCCTCGGAGGCGTGCAGCTGGTTCTCGAAGAACGACTCGAGGTCCTTCTTCAGCGCCGCCACGTCCCCGCCGGAGTGCTTCACCACCAGCGCGGTCGCGTCGTCGAAGAGCAAGGCGTAGAGGAGGTGCTCGACCGTCACGTACTCGTGGTGACGTCGCGCGGCCTCGTTGTTGGCGACGGAGAGGGCGATCTCGACTTCCGGGCTGATTCGCATCGGTTTACTCATCTCTTGGAGGGGTAGCGGCTCACTGACGCGAGCTGGGGAGACGATCGGTCACCGAGAGGTCGGCGAGGAATCGTCGGAAAGTCTGCAAAGCTAGGGAGCGGGCGACCCCCG
>JAMFST010000390.1 GCA_026225435.1 Labilithrix luteola | reverse complement strand
GCTGGCTCCTCGGCCTCGCCGGTGACCGCGCCCTCGTCAGCTCCGGCTGGGGGAACAGCAACGTCGACGTCTACCACCTCGACACCACCGGCAGCGCCGCGCCGACCTACGAGCAGACCATCCGCGTGAACGGGTGGGACGTGAACACCGTGAAGCGCCAGGGCAACACCTTGTATCTTGCAACCGGATACTGGGGGGTGCAGACCGCCGCGCTGCAGTGACAACGCGACGGAGGCATCCTCGCCGAGACGGGGGCACGAGCGAGAAGGGGAAGCTCGACTCGCGCAACTGACCTCCCCGCCGCGGCGGGGCCGCCGGGTGACGGGGCGTGCTCTACGGAGTGCGCCCCGTTGCTTTTTTGTCGTCGCCCTTCCCCTTCTCATCGCTCGGATGTCCGCTGTCCATGCGCAGGCTCTCCAGCGATTGCCCCTCGGCGGAGACGCCGAGGATGGCGGCGGCGATCGAGGCGAGCGCCAGCAGCCCAGCACCCAGGTAGTAGCCGGCAGCGACGGCCGAGCGGCTCCCCGAGGACACGAGCGAGGCGAAGAGCGTCGGCGCGACGAGCCCGCCGGCCGCGGTGCCGATGGCGTAGAAGAGCGCGATGGCCATCCCGCGCAGCTCCACGGGGAAGAGCTCGCTCACCGTGAGGTAGGCGGAGCTGGCCGCCGCCGAGGCGACGAAGAAGGTCACGCACCACATCGCGGTCAGCTCGGTAGCGTTGACCATGCCGTGGGAGAAGGCGTAGCCGGTGGCGGCGAGGAGCAAGCCGGACACGCCGTAGGTGAGCGCGATCATCACGCGGCGGCCGATGGTGTCGAAGAAGTGCCCGAGGCAGAGCGGCCCGAGGAGGTTGCCGGCCGCGAAGGGCAGAATGTACAGACCGACCTTGCCGCTCGGCACCTGGTAGAAGTTGGTGAGCATCAGGGCGTAGGTGAAGAAGATGCCGTTGTAGGCGAAGGCCTGCGCCACCATCAGGGAGAAGCCGAGGAGCGAGCGCTTGGCGTGGCCGACGAGCATCGTCTTCGCGATGACGCCCCAGCCGAACGAGCCCTTGGCCTCGAGCTCCTCGGGCTCCTTGGGCGGGGGGAGCTTCTCACCGGTGGACTTCTCCACGTCGCGCTCGATCTCCTCGATGACCTTGCGCGCGTCGCCGAAGCGACCGTGGAGCAAGAGCCACCGCGGGCTCTCCGGCACGTGGCTGCGCAGCGCCAGCACCGAGAGGCCGAGGACGCCGCCGAGCCCGAAGGCGAGCCGCCAGCCGATGGCGTGGCTGACGATGCGCGGATCGAGGAGGACGACGGTGGCGAGCGCGCCCATCGCCGTGCCGAACCAGTAGGTGGCGTTGATGGCCAGATCGGCGCGACCGCGGATGCGCGCCGGGAGCAGCTCGTCGATGGCCGAGTTGATGGCCGCGTACTCGCCGCCGATGCCCGCGCCGGTGAGGCCGCGGAAGAGCGCGAAGGTGAGCGGCCCGATGGCCAGCGCTGTCGCCATCGTCGAGACGAGGTAGACCGCGAGGGTGACGAGGAAGAGCTTCTTGCGACCGAGCTTGTCGGTGAGCCGCCCGAAGACGAGCGCGCCGAGGATGGCGCCGGCGAGGTAGGCGCTGCCGGCGAGGCCGATCTCGCGGCCGCTGAGGTTCAGCGTGTCGGTCTCGCCGAGGACGCTGGCGACCGAGCCGACCAGGGTGACCTCGAGCCCGTCGAGGATCCAGGTGATGCCGAGCGCGATGACGATGCGCAGGTGCCACCCGGACCAGGGGAGCCGGTCGAGACGCGCGGGGACGTCGGTGAGCCCCTTCTGCCCGACCTCGACGTGATCGGGGAGCGCGGCGGCGTCGGCGGTCGGTGAGGTCGTCGTCATGGCGGCCGACCACTGAACCGCGTCTGGCGCGTCAGTCCAAGGACGATGATCGGCTGGGCCAGCGCGAAAGGGGCGCGCTACTGCGCGGGCACGGGCGCGCTCGCCACGGTGATCTCCGGCGCGCTCCCGGTCGTGTCACCACTGGCTGCGCGGTAATAGGTGGTCCGTACATTGTGATAGTAGAGCGTCGCCTGCAGGCCGGTGGCGCCGCTCGGCAGCGTGTCCGGCGCGGTCAGCGTCACGGTGACCGAGCCTCCCGCGGGGACGCGGCGGTCGAAGGGGATGCGGGTCGTCGCGCTCAGCTGGTGCAGGAGCAGCACGTTGCCGTCCTGGTCGGCGATGTCGATGCCGAAGCGCGCGGCGGTGGCGGGGAGCACACCGGTGCTGTCGGGCCCACCGTAACGCGCGAGGACGTTGCCGGATCCGTCGACCGCGTCGAGCTCCACCCACGGCTCGCGGATGTCGGTGACGCCGGTGGGGAAGGAGTGGCCGGCCCCCTTGTTGGTGACCGTGACCGACACCGTGGCCCCGCTGCGCGTGGCGCTCACGCTCATCGCGCTCTGCACCTTGGCGGTGGTCTGCGCGATGAAATCAGCGTCGGCAGAGAAGGTGGTCGCGAGGTACACGTTGCCGCCGACGAAGCCGTGGTCGAAGCCGCCGGCGGTCGTGATCGGCATGTGGCAATCGACGCAGGCGAGCGGCGTGGCGGCCGAGGCGAAGGCGCTCCCCTGCCACTCGCTGTAGGTGGTGATCGTCGAGACGGCGTTGCCGGGGGTGAACTGCTGGTGGCAGCCGCCGCAGAACTGCGGCTTGCGCAGCAGCACGAGATCGGCCGAGGCGCGCGCCTTGTGGTCCTGGGTCCAGTCGTAGCTGACGGCTTGCAGATCGGCGTTGCCGCCGGCGCGGATGGTGCGGACGTTCTCGTGGCAGCCGAGACAGGTGACGCTGCGACCGGTGCCGGGCGCGGCACCACTCGTACCCGCGGAGAGCGTGGCGTCGCCCGTGCGCAGGCTCACCGGATCGTGGCAGCCGGCGCAGAGGCGCTGGCTGGCGGTGCCGGTGCTCAGCCCCTCGAGCTGGGAGCAGAAGCGCACCATCGGGTCGGCGGCGGCGTGGGCGTGGGCGCTCGACTTCCAGCCCTGGTACTCGTTCGGGTGGCAGTTGCCGCAGAAGGTGACGTCATCGGCGAGCTGCACCGCCGTCGGCTGCGCTCCGTCGTTCACCAGCCAGCTCGAACCGTGCGGGAGATCGCGCGCGACGACCTGGGCGAGCGACCGGGCGATGGCGGTGGCGTCGGCAGTCGGCGCGGACGGATCGACGGCGCCGGTACGATCGGCTCCCGTGCGATCGGGCGCGAGGCCGCCCTGATCGTTCAGCGCGACGAGGATGTCGTGCGGCTGGAAGGCGTCGGCGCCGGTCGTCACCGTGGCGGCGGAGGCGAAGGCGTCGAGCAGCCCCTCGTGACCGATCTGCGCGTTGGCCCCCGCGTCGGGCGGCGTGAGCAGCTGGAAGAAGGCGCGGTTGCCGCTCTCGAAGCCGTCGAGGTGGCAGCCGCCGCAGGACATCCAGTTGTTCCCCGTCAGCGCGAGGGTGCCCTTCGACGCGTTGGCGCGGAAGAAGAGCGTCTCCCCTGCCCGCAGCGCGGGAGCGACGGGATCGCTCTTCACCGTGAGGATGGGCGCGCCGAGCACGGTGACGTGCGCGAGCGGGTTGCCGGCCGCGAGATCGAGCGTGGTCAGCGTGTGCGACTGATCGGAGTAGACGTAGCCACGCGCGCCGGTGGGGTCGACGGCGATCCCCGTGGGATGGTCGCCCGGAAGATCGCGGAGGATGTCGACGGCGTCGCCGGCGAAGGTGTCGAAGGTGAGCAGGTCCTCGCTGGCGCACGCGAGCACGTAGCCGGCGCTCCCCTTCGGGTTCATCGCCGCGGCGCAGGGCTGCGACATGACCTCGGTGTTGCCCATGGCGTCGAGCAGGTTGATGGCGCCGAAGAGCAGCTTGCGCCCGGCGATGACGCTGTTCGGATCGTTGGGATCGGTCGCCACCTCGGTGCGCGCGGAGAAGTCGAAGACGCTGACCGCGGGGAAGAGCGTCTCCTGGAACTGGAACGGCTGGCGCAGGGTGAGCAGCTCGTGCGGGATCCAGGCGGTGTTGCCGTCCGGCAGCCAGGCGAGCGACTCGACGCCGAAGGGCTGCCCCTGCGGCTGGGTGGGGTCGTCGTTCTCGGGCTCGACGGCCAGCGCGAGCGACGTGCTCGTGGGCGCGAAGCCGGCGTCGCCCGCACCCGTGCCGCCCACGGAGAACGCCCCCGCCGACACGCCGGAGAGATCGACGACGGTGATGCCGCCGTTGCCCCGGTGCAGGACGGTCAGCTCGTCGCGCAGGCGCGAGACGGCCAGCCCCGATGGCTTCTCGCCGACGGGGACGGTGGCCACCACGGCGCCGGCGGTGCGATCGACGACGGTGACCGCGTCGTCGTCCTCCTGCGAGATGTACAGATAGCGCGGGTTCCACGCGTCCCACACCGCGGCGCGCGGCCGGCTGCCG
>JAMFST010000389.1 GCA_026225435.1 Labilithrix luteola | reverse complement strand
GGAGACTCCCGTCACCACCACGGCCGGCTTTGCACCCTGTGTCATGTCGCGTTCACCTTTAGATGGTTCGGCCAGCGTTGCGCCAGTACGGCTCACGCAGATCTTTCTTCAGTACTTTGCCGACCGGGCTGCGCGGCAGCGTCTTGATGAAGTCGACGCTCTTGGGCGCCCGCACCGAGCCGAGCTTGGCCTTGCAGAACTCGATGAGCTCCTCGGGCGTCGCCGTCGTGCCGCTCTTGAGCGAGACATAGGCCTTCACCGTCTCGCCGCGGTAGTCGTCGGCGATGCCGATGACCGCCGCCTCCTTCACCGAGGCGTGCTGGTAGAGCGTGTCCTCCACCTCGCGCGGCCACACCTTGAAGCCGGACACGTTGATCATGTCCTTCTTGCGGTCGATGACGAAGAAGAAGCCTTGCTCGTCCATGGCGGCGACGTCGCCGGTGAGGAAGTAGCCGTCGCGAAAGGCGGCGACGCTCGCCTCGGGCTTGTTCCAGTAGCCCTTGAAGATCATCGGCCCCTTGACCGCCAGCTCGCCCGCTTCGCCCGCCTCCGCCGGCTTGTCCGGATCGGTGAGGTCGACGAGGCGCGCGTCGCAGCCCGGGACGGGCACGCCCACCGAGAGCGCACCGGTAAACGAGTCGACCGGCGCCTTGGTGCCGAGCGGCACGCCGTGGATCGGCGAGGTCGACTCGGTCAGCCCGTAGATGTTGTGGATGTACACCCCGAAGCGCGCCTCGAGCTGCTCGGTGACCGCCGGCGCGATGGGAGCGCCACCGCTGAAGCACTTGGTCAGCGACCCGAGATCGAAGCGCGCCGCTTCCGGATGGTTCATCAGCGCGAGGAAGACGGTGATCGAGCCGACCGTCATCGTCGGCTTCCACCGCTCGATGAGCTGGAAGGCCTGCAGCGTGTCGAACCGATGCTGCAGGATCACCGGGCAGCCGGCGGTGGCACCGAGCGCCAGGTGCCCGACCATCCCGGTGATGTGGAAGAGCGGGGCGACGCCGAGGATGACGTCCTTCGACGTCATGTTCATCCACGTGCGGTAGACATCGCCGTTGTAGACGATGTTCCCCTGGGTGTTCATCGAGGCCTTCGGCTGCCCGGTGGTGCCCGAGGTGTAGCCGAAGCTGGCGACGTCGTCGGGACCGACCGGCAGGCGCGCGGTCGTCGTCGGCGTGGTCGCCGCCAGCGTGTCGAGCAGATCCGGTGCCTCGGCGAGGCGCAGCTTCTTGCTCGAGGCGAGCGGCGCGAAGGAGGCGGCGCGCTGCGCGTCGGCCAGGAAGTCGATCTCGTTCGTGAGCAGCGTGTGCTCGACCTGGGTCTTGCCCACCACTTCGCGCGCGACCTCCCACAAGCTGTCGAGCGCGACGAGCACCCGCGCCCCCGAGTCGGTCAGGTGGTAGGCGAGCTCCTTCTCCTTCAGCATCGGATTGAGCGGGACGATGATGCAGCCTCGCTTCCACGCGCCGTACATCGCGACCAGGTACTGCGGCACGTTCTGCAGGTAGAGGGCGATGCGATCCCCCTTGGTCAGCCCCCAGGACTCGAGCAGTGTGGCGAAGCGGGCCGCCAGATCGTCGAGCCGCCGGTTGGAGACGACCTCGTCGAAGTAGTAGACCGCCGGCCCCTCGGGATCGCGCGCGACCGACGCCTCGAAGACGTCGATCATCGACTGCGTCGGCAGCGGCAGCTCGTGCGGCATGCCCGGCGGATAAGAGGCGAACCACGGTCTGGCGCTCATGGCCCGCCAGCCTAACGAACGTTCGCCGTCAGCGCACCGGGAGCTTGCCGTCGGCGGTCAGCAGCCCGCCGTACAGCTCGGGCCGGCGGTCGCGGAAGAAGCCCCAGGCGGCGCGTGTCTTCCTCAGCTGCTCGAAATCGAAGCTGGCGAGCACCACGCCCTCCTCGGTCCGCCCGAGCTCGGAGACCTTGTCCCCCCGGTGATCGGCGATGAAGCTCGAGCCGTAGAAGACCTGCCCCTCCTCGGTGCCGATGCGGTTGGCGGCGACCACCGGCATCACGTTGGCGACGGCGTGGCCGATCATGACGCGCTGCCACG
>JAMFST010000388.1 GCA_026225435.1 Labilithrix luteola | reverse complement strand
GGTGCTGGCGCCGCCCAGGAGCGCCGCGGTCAGAAGGACACTCGTACGAACGCGCATGTGGATAAGCCTCAAGTAAGCGTTGCGAGATCGCGGATCGTCTTGGCTTCCGCGTCGAAGATGCGACGGACCTCGGCGAGGATCATCCGCTCGGCCATCGGCCCGAGGACGGGGACCTCCAGCTTCAGATCTCCACCGACGACCCGGCGCGTGCGGCCGCCGTCGATCGCCTCGAGGCCGTAGGTGCCGCTGGCGTGGAAGTACTTCTGCCACTGCGGCCGCACGTGCGGGATCACCTGCCAGGTCGCCGTGTGCTTGTGCAGCGTGTAGGTCGAGCGCTCCTCGTAGCGGAGCATGTCCTCGCTCACGTAGTCGCGGGCGAAGGCGGGCACGCGCACGCTGGGGTGGAAGGCCCAGACGCGCTCGAGGATGCCATCGTGGAGGTCATGCTCCTTCTGCGTCAGCGTCGCCACGTTGGGCAGATGGGGCGCCAGCTTCTCGGCGAGATCGGGGGACAGAACGGCAAGCTCGAGGGCATCGAGCGGGATGTCGAACTCGTGGACGATGTCGAAGTGCACGGGGAGGGCCGGCGAGGATACGCGAGACCGGCCCGCAGGTTGGAGAAACAGGTCAGAGAATACCGCGGGCGTGGAGGGCGGCCTCGATGGCCGGGCGGCGGCTCTCGAGCTCGGCAGGGTCCTTCACCGGCAGGAAACGCGACTCCGGCCCCTCGCGCGGGACCTCCACGTAGCCGGTCGGCAGCTCGCGGGTGATGTCCTGGATCAGGCGCTCGAACTGCACGGCGGTGCGCCCGTCGACCTTCTTCTCGACCTCGGAGTACGACCAGGCGAACTTGGTCGCGGCGAGGGCCCGGGCGTCGGCGAGGAAGGTGTTGGTGTTGAAGACCGGCACCTGGGTGGCGTCGAAGCCGAGCGGGAGGCGGAACTCCTCGACCACCTGGAGGGTCCGCTCGCCGCCGGCCGCCGCCGCTCCCGGCGCGTAGATGGGGATGCCGCCCTTGTCGTTGGTCTTGTGCACCACCTCGAACTGCACCTTCTTGCTGCGCTCGAGGAACAGGCCGAGGAGCGCCGGATCGACGGTGGCGCCGAGGTTGTCGAGGTTGGTCACCCACAGCGTGCGACCGGCGGCGGCGAAGTCGGGGAGGAGGTGGCCGCGGATCATCGCGTCGACCAGGTCGCCGTGGCCGGTCGCGTGGAGGCCCGGCTTGCCCGCCGCGTCCTTGAACAAATGTCCATCCTCGGTGAGGCGGACGGACATCCCCTGGCGGAAGGTGCGCACCTCGGGAGGATTGCCGGCGGCGGCGAGCGCCTGGCGGATCGGGCCGTCGGTGGCGTCGCTGGTCATGATCCACAGCGGCAGCGGCGCGCCGAAGCGCTCCGAGAGGTGGGCCCGCTCGGCCAGGCGCAGGTCGAGGAAGGTGCGGCCGGGGAGCGCCTCCACCAGCGCCTTCACCACGCTGCCCATGCGCGTCGCCATTCCGCCCGCCATGACGACGAAGGCGAGGTCGCCGCGGGAGAGGGGGGCGCGCCCGATCGCCGAGAGCCGCGCGTGCTCCGGGGTGCCGGGAACCGGGGCCGGGACGATGTCGCCCGGGGCCGGCGGATGAGCCGGACCGGCGAGGCGGTTGCGATCGGCGCGGGCGGCCACGCTGGCGGAAGAAGCGGAGATTCGCTCCTTGAGCCACGCCGGATCGAAGCCGCTCTCCGCCAGCAGCGTGCGCGTCTCCGCGTCCAGTCCAGCGAGCTCTTCGTCGAGGGTCGTGGGCACGAGGCTCATGAGGAGCATGTAACGACGAGTGTCGAGCGCCTACTAGCGCGATTATCGACGACGCTGAGCGCGCCATCGATAACCTGCGCTCACTTCCAAGTGGATCGCTCCACTCTTTGCGCTCATGCGCAAAGAGTTCGCTCTATCGGTTTCGCAGCTCGAGCGGTCAGGTAAGCTCGCCGAGAGGGGGGAGGACCACCATGCAGCACCGAGGAACCGCGCTGGTCATGTCGGCGGCACTGGCTCTCGCCTCGGCGAGCACCGGGTGCATCGTCTCGGAGCGCCCGCCGCCGTCTCGCGCCTACGTGGTGACCGCCCCGCCGCCGCCGCCGCTGGTCGACGAGCGGATCCCTTCGCCGACCGGCAGCTCGGTGTGGGTGACCGGCTACTGGCACTGGATGGGCGTGCGGTACGCGTGGATCCCGGGTCACTGGGAGGAGCCGCCGCCGGGCGCGCGCTGGGCCGCCCCGCGCTACTCGGTGCGCGAAGGCGCCTACACCTACGAGCCGGGCCGCTGGCAACCGGCAGCGCCCGCCCCGCCGACGCGGTAGTCTTGCCGGCGTGCGCACGTCGTCTGCCCGCCTGACCGCGTTCGTCGCGCTGGTCGCGTCGCTGTCACTGGGCGTCGTGCCGGCCACTCCGCGCGCGTCGGCGGCGACGGCGGGGCCGATGACCGTCGGCAACGGCGAGGTGATCGGCGGCGGTGCGCCCGTCGAGCACGAGGAGGTGCCGCCCGATCCGCTCGAGGACGTGACGCTGGCGACGGCGGTGGAAGGGGATCTCCCCGCGGCGCTCGACACACCGAGCGGCCTGGTGAGCGCGCCGGATCCGCGCGCGCCGGTGCAGCCGAACGAGAGCGCCTACGCACCTGGCTCGGAGCTCGACACCGCGCCCGACTCGACGTTTCGCCCGGACCGCGACACGCGCCGGCCGGACACGCTCTCCTACGACGATCCGTTCACCCCCTCGACCGCGCCGTTCAAGCGCCTGGTGGCCTACGACGCCGTCGACGCCAACGAGAACCTCTACGTGCAGGACGAGACCCTGCGCCCGGTGCCGCTGCACTCGCAGGTGGCCGCCGACGGCTCGGAGGAGCAGTTCTACGCCAACTTCGTGGTGCAGCTGATCCCCGGTCGCCGGGTGCGCATACCCTCGGTCGGTCCGGGCGCGCGCGTGCTCCGGGCGCACGCCGTTCGCGGCACCACCCCGGTCGGCGTCCGCGTCACCCGCGACGGCGCCGACAACTGGTTCATCGAGGGGGATGCGTCGACGCGGGCGCGCGTGGTGATGGAGCTGTCGATCCCGCGGGCCACCTTCGGCGGCTTCGGCGATCCGAGGTGGGAGGAGCTGCTCACACCGTCGCCGCTGCCGCCGGCGGTCGCGCGCGAGGCGGCCGAGGTGGCGCAGCACATCGGCGTGAGCAAGCAGATGTCGCCGCGCGCGGACGTGGAGAAGATGGTCGGTTACTTCCGCAGCTTCGTCGACTCGGACGCGCCTCCGGGCGGAGCTCGGGACGTGTACCTGGACCTGGCGCTCTCGCGCAAAGGCGTCTGCCGCCACCGCGCCTTCGCCTTCGTGGTGACGGCGCTCGGCCTCGGCATCCCCACGCGCATGGTGCTCAACGAGGCGCACGCCTGGGTCGAGGTGAACGACGGGCAGCTGTGGAGGCGGATCGATCTCGGCGGCGCGGGCGACATGCAGAACGACAAGAGCGCCTCCAACGTCCCCTACGAGCCGCCGGCGGACCCCTTCGCCTGGCCGGCCGGCGAGAAGAGCGGCACCGAGATGGCCGACCGCGCGCGCGAGGCCAACGGACAGAAGACGGCGCGCTCGGGCAAGGCGCGCAGCGGGAGCAATCCGGGCGACGCGCTCACCAGCCAGGCGCTCTCGCGGCCGGGGGGCGAGGCGGACGAGGAGGCGGCGCGGCAAGCCGGCTTGAACGGCACCGGGCCGAACGCGAGCGGCCGCAACGGCGCGAGCCCGACGGCCAACGGCTTCCCCGACGCCAACAGCCCGCTCGACGAGCGCCCCAAGGCGGCCGTCACGCTGCAGCTCGAAGGGGGCGCCAGCGGCGCCGATCTGCACCGCGAGCAAGCGCTCCATGTCTCCGGCACGATGAGCGCCGACGGAGAGCCGTGCCCGCACGCGCTGGTGAGCGTCATGCTCCGTGACGCGCGCACCTCGCGCGAGCTCATCCTCGGTTCACTCGCCACCGGCGACGATGGGCACTACGACGGATCCTTGGTGGTACCTGGCGGGATCCCGCTCGGTGATTACGACGTGGTCGCGCGCACGGTCGGTGACGCGCGGTGCGGAGCGGGCGTCTCACCCTGATGATGAAAGGTCTTCTCTCATGAGCGCTTCGATCATCGTCCCCTTCCTCGCCGAGCTGCGCGCGCGCAAGCTCAAGGTCGGCCTGCAGGAGGCGATGGCGCTCGCCCGGGCGATGCGCATGGAGCTGCACGAGTCGTCGCTCGACGGTTTTTACCACGTGGCCCGCGCCCTCTGCGTCCACCGCGAGGGGGATCTCGACTCCTTCGACCAGGCGTTCGCCGCCCACTTCCGCGGCATCGCGGCGGCCAGCCTGGAGACGTTGAGCGCGCTCGAAGACTGGCTCAAGGATCCGAAGAACCAGAAGATCATCAGCGAGGCCGAGCTGGCGGCGATGAACCAGCTCGACATGGAGGAGCTGCGCAAGATGTTCGAGGAGCGGCTCCGCGAGCAGAAGGAGCGGCACGATGGCGGCAATCGCTGGGTCGGCACCGGTGGCACCAGCCCCTTCGGCGCGCGCGGCGCCAACCCCACCGGCGTGCGCGTCGGTCCTCAGGGCGGCGGGCGCAGCGCCATGGCCGTGGCCGATGCGCGCAAGTACCGCGCGTACCGCTCGGATCTCGTGCTCGACGTCCGCCAGATGGAGGTCGCCCTGCGCAAGCTGCGGGCGCTCGAGCGCATCGGGGTGGAGGACGAGCTCGACCTCGACGCGTCGGTGAAGGAGACCGCGCGCAACGCCGGCGAGCTCGAGATCGTCTTGCGGGCGCCGAAGAAGCCCAACGTCCGCGTGCTCCTCTTGATGGACGTGGGCGGCTCGATGGATCCGCACGCCGACGTCGTCTCCCGCCTCTTCAGCGCTGCCAAGCGCGCCAGCAACCTGCGCGAGGTGAAGACGTACTATTTTCACAATTGTATTTATGGTCAGGTGTACCCAACCAACGATTTTTCCGGGGAGCCGGTCCGGGTGGAGGAGCTCTTCGAGACCACCAGCAACGAGTGGCGTCTGGTGATGGTCGGCGACGCGGCCATGCACCCCGCCGAGCTGCTCGGCCACGGCGACTGGGCGTACTACGACCGCGGCAACTCCGGCGGCGGCGACTTCCGCGGCGAGTTCGGCCGCCACGGGCCGCGCGGCATCGACTGGATGACCCGCCTCGCCGACCACTTCAAGAAGGTCGCCTGGCTGAACCCCGAGCCGCCGCAGTACTGGCGCAGCGGCACGGCCGAGATGCTCGCGAAGACCTTCCCGATGTACCAGCTGACGCTGGACGGTCTCGGCGAGGCGGTCGCCTACCTCGCCGGCAAGAAGCCGAAGCCGAGCGAGGTCAGCGCGGCGTAGCGGCGGCGCCGGCGCCCTGGTTCTGCGGGAACAGCGCGCGCAGCGTCTCGTCGTCCACGGCGGTCTTCAGCGCCAGTGTGTCCGCCAGCTTGGCCGCCTTCTCGGCGGCGGGGCGGCGGGAGATGGACGCGACCAGCTTCTGTACGTTTGGATAGGCGGAGAGCCCGGCGTCGCCGAAGATGTAGCCGGCGCCGCGCGCCCAGCCCCACAGCGCCATGTCGGCGATGCCGTACTCGGCGCCGGCGAGGAAGGGGGCCTTGGCCAGGCGCGCGTCGAGGACGCGGTAGTGGCGTTCCACCTCCTTCAGGTAGCGGTTCTTCGCGTAGGCGATCGCCTCCGGAGCGTAGTGGAGAAAATGCACGGCCTGGCCAGAGAACGGTGACAGCCCCGTGGCGACGAGCTCGAGCCACGAGAGGGTGGCCGCGCGCCCGGGGCCGTTCGCGGGGAGGAACCTACCGTGCTTGTCCGCGAGGTAGAGCAGGATGGCGTGCGAGTCGAAGACGGTGACGCCGTCGTCGACGAGGACCGGCACCTTGCCGTTGGGGTTCACGGCGAGGAAGGCAGGGTCGTGCTGCGCCCCCTTGAAGATGTCGACCGGGTGGAGGGAGAACGGCAGATCGAGCTCGCCGAGGAGCAGCGCGACCTTCATGGGGTTGGGCGAGGGGTGGAAGTAGAAGTGGAGAGTGTCGTTGTTCGAGGGGATCATCCTGGTCGGTTCCTTCGGGTTACCTGGCGGTGGTGTCGTTGATGTACGGAGCGGGGACGAAGCGGTAGCCGTCGCCTTCGCGGCGCACGTGGCCGAGGCCGGGGAAGGGGAGGTGGTTGTTGGCGACGAGGTAGCCCTTGGCCGCCACCTCGCTCAGCGTCCGCTTCCTCGTCTCCACCGCCGCGGCCGGGTCGACGTCGAAGCCGATGGCGACGCTCGGATCCTCGAACTGCACGGCGGGGATGTGGATCATGTCCCCGAGGAAGAGCAGCTTCTGTCCGTCGCTCTCGAGCGTGTAGACGACGTGACCGGGCGTGTGCCCGTAGGCCGGGTCGGCGCGGAACCCGGGGAACAGCTCGGAGGGGCCGGAGAACGTCTTCACCCGCCCGGCGGCGACGTACGGATCGAACGAGGCGTGGGCAGCGGCGAAGAAGGTGGCGGCCATCCCGGTCGCCTTCGCGGCGCGGGCGGCGTCCATCCAGTACTCGAGGTCCCTGGCGTCGACGTGGACGACGGCGTTGGGAAAGGCGCGCGCGCCCCCGGTCACCAGACCTCCCGAGTGATCCGGGTGGATGTGCGTGAGGAACACGTCGGTGATGTCCTCGGGACGGAACCCGGCGTCGTGCAGCGAGGTGTTCATCTTGCCAGCGGTCGGCCCCATGTTCGCCGCCGCGCCCGTGTCGACGAGAGCC
>JAMFST010000387.1 GCA_026225435.1 Labilithrix luteola | reverse complement strand
GCTTGATCTCCTGCGCCTCGCGCGGCAGCTCGTCGGTCACGCGCGGGTAGACGATAGGCTCCCCCTTCGGCGGCTTGTAGGTCAGCCCGAGATGCGGGTTCGCGACGACCGTCTGTTCGAGGTACGCCTCGACACCGGTGCGCCCACCGCGGAACACCGCGGCCAGCTCAATCTCCACGCGCGTGCCATGGACCTTGTCCCACTCGGCCACGTCGTCCTTCACGACGTCGGGCTGATTGCGCTTCGTATCGATGCGCAGCTCGATGCGGTACGCGGGCTTGCCTTTGCCCGTCTTCGACATGATGACGACCGGCTTGCCCGTCGTGAGCTGGCCATAGAGCCCGGCCGCGCTGATGCCGATGCCCTGCTGCCCGCGCGACTGCTTCAGCCGGTGGAACTTCGACCCGTAGAGGAGCTTGGCGAAGATCTTGGGGATCTGCGGCTTGACGATGCCCGGGCCGTTGTCCTCGATGGTGACGCGGAACTTGCCGGGGGCGGTGCCGACGCCGGGCGCGACCTCGACGATCTCCACGGTGATGTCCGGGAGGATGCCCGCCTCCTCGCAAGCGTCGAGCGAGTTGTCGACCGCCTCCTTCACGGTGGTGAGGAGCGCCTTGGCCGGGTTGTCGAAGCCGAGGAGGTGGCGGTTCTTGGTGAAGAACTCGCTCACCGAGATCTCGCGCTGGCGCGTGGCCATGGTCTCGGCGGTCGCGCGGCGCTTGGGGGCTACCGTCTCTCCCGATTCCGGGGGAGCTTCGATCGGCGGCTCGCTGCCGGAGCTCTCCGTGGTCGCGGGCTTGGTGACGGGCGCTTTCCTCTTCGGCATGAGGCGGACGAGCTACCGCCCCGGGTGAACAGGTGTCAAGCTTGCCCCGCCCGCCTCGACTCGTTGCATCCAAGCTCAACGACGACCTGACGCGCGCCACCTCGCCGGCTGCCGCGGGCGAGCCTGGATGCCGGAAAAGAGCCTGTCGTTGCGGGTACCGCGGTTGACCCGGCGCGCGTAACTGAGTACGACCGGGCCCGCATTCCCGGGGGCGAACGCCCATCTTTGGTCCTTCGGCCGTCTTCCGTCCTTCATTTCTCATTATTTCCCGCGAGCGCCCACCTCCTCCCGATGCGAACGACCCCGGCCCGCAGACTTTCCGCGGTCGTCTTCTCTCTGGTTTGCGCGCTCGCCACCGTCGTGGTGCTGCTCGTCGGCGCAGGGTCCGCGAGCGCTCAAGCGCAGGCGGGCGGAGGGCGACGCATCCCCCGGCCGACCTTCGCCCCCTACTCCGACGCGGGCGCTCCGGGTGCCCGTGACGGCGGCGCTGCGGCTCGCGACGGCGGCGCACCGACGACCAGCGCCGATGGCGGCACCGGCGAGCCCGGTGACGGCGGCGCGCCCACCGACACGGCAGCGAACCTCGCCCCCATCGACGTCGCCGCGGCGGCTGCCGGCAACCAGGTTCGCGTGCCGACGACCGAGGCCGAGAAGGCCGAGGGGCAGCCGATCGAGAAGATCGAGATCAGCGGCAACCGCCGCGTCGCCCAGGAAGACGTCGTCACCTACCTGCGCGAGAAGAAGGGGGTCCCGTTCGCGACCTCGCTCCTCACGAGCGACGTGCGCGCCCTCTGGGACTCGACCTTCTTCGACGACATCGAGGTCGACCTCACCCGCAGTGACCGCGGCGTCGCCCTGCGCTTTCTCGTGCGCGAGCGGCCGAACATCAAGTCGATCGAGTACGACAACAACGAGGAGATCGACGACGACAAGCTGAACGAGTCGGTCGAGCTCAAGCCGAACACCATCCTCAGCGTGCCGGCCGTGCGCCGCAGCGTGCAGAAGATCAAGGACGCCTACGCCGAGAAGGGCTTCTTCCTCGCCGACTGCGAGTTCGTCATCGAGCCGCAGCGCGACAACGAG
>JAMFST010000386.1 GCA_026225435.1 Labilithrix luteola | reverse complement strand
TTTACCCAGCGCCGCCGGAGCCGGCGGCCCCGCCTCGAGAGGCGGCAAGATCTCGTTCACGATCCACCGCGACAGCTCGCTCGCGCCGTCGATGTCATAATGGACACCGTCGGGCCGGATCGTCTTGCCGTCGAGCGTCCGGCTGCACGTCCCCTTCGGGCAGAGGTGGCCCGACAGGTCCAGCGTCTTCACCCCCGGCACCGCCTGCGCCGTCTTCGTCAGCGCCTGGTTGATGCAATCCGTCTCCTTACGGAACGACGCGTCGTCGTAGACGCCGAGCGGGTACGGCACGGTCACCAGCCAGGTGTCGCCTGGCGTGCTCGCCAGGTCCGTCAGACGTTTCTGCAAGGTGCCGCGGAACTTGGTCTCCCAGGCGCGGTGGCAGGCCTTGCGCCAGATCCCGTCGGCAGTGACGCCGTGGAGGAAGGCGCCGCCGACGAAGACCAGCTTCGCGTCGGCCGGCGTCTCCGTGGCCAGCCGCTTCCACTCGGGCCCGTTGCAGGTATCGGCGAGCAGGGTGCAGCCGTCCTTGCCGAGCAGCTCGATGCCGAGCCCCGGGCGCTGCACGCCACGCAGCCCCCAGCCGAGCGAGTTGGCGGTCGAATCGCCGAAGATGAGTACGTGCTCGCGGATGGTCTCGGGCGGCGGCAACGGCGGCGGAATGGCCGGCTGCGAGATCGGCACCGGCACGGCCGCCGCCATGCCGCCCTGCGCGGCGGTCGCCCGCACCACCAGCAGCACCGCGCAGGCGATGGCCGCGGGCACCACGAACGACGGCTTGCCGAACGGGACGCCGCGCTCGCGGATCGGTCGCTCGAGGAAGCGATAGGAGACGACCGAGACCACGAAGGTGACGGCAAAGCGCACCGCCTGCAGCCGCCAGCCGTCGAGCGAGGTTCGCTCGGCGCTGAGCACCACGTCGATCGGCCAGTGCCACAGGTACGCGCCGTAGCTCACCGTCCCGACGAGGCGCAGCGGTCGCCACGCCAGCACCCGGGCCACCAGGCTCCGCTCCGGCTCGAGAGCGCAGCGGATCAGCACCAGCGTCGCCAGCTCGGTGAGCCACAAGCCGCCGCGGTAGAGGAACGGCTGCTGCCCGTCGAGCAGCGCCCAGGCGGCGCCGAGGAGCAGCATCGCCAGCAGCCCGGCGCCATCGAGCCAGCGCACCTGCCGGCCCGTCAGCGGGAGCCGGTCCTTCGCCGTCAGACACGCGAGCGCCGCCCCCGCGAGGATCCCCGCCGCGCGCGTGTCGGTGCCGAGGTACACGCGCGAGGTGTTCTCGGGCGTGTACAGCCACAGCGTCGCCACGACCGACGCGACGAGCAGCGCGAGCACCAGCGCGAGCAGGGTGCGCTCGGCGCCGCGACGCTGGGCCAGCCGCGTCGTCAGCAACCCGCCGACGAGCAGCGGCCACACCAGGTAGAACTGCTCCTCGATCGACAGGCTCCACATGTGCTCGAGCGGAGAGGGCGACGTGAACAGGTCCCAGTAGCTCTTGTGCGAGACGATCGCCCGCCAGTTGGCCACGTAGGCCAGCGTCGCCAGCGCGTCGGCGCGCAGCGCGTGCAGCTCCGACGGCCTGGCCAGGTAGCGCCCGTACAGCGCCACCGCCGGCATGAGCGAGAGCAGCGCGGGGAAGAGCCGGCGCGCGCGTCGCGTCCAGAAGGCGCCGAGCGCGATGCGCCCCGTCCTCTGCTGCTCGACGAGGAGCAGGCTGGTGATGAGGAAGCCGGAGAGGACGAAGAACAGGTCCACCCCGAGGTAGCCGCCGGTGAGCGCACCGCCCGCGTGGAAGAACAGCACGCCGAGGAGCGCGAGCCCACGCAGCCCGTCGAGCGCAGGGAGATGACGGAACGTCGACGTTGAGCGCGTCATGCGAGCGAGCTGGAGCGGGCCAAGGCGGAACCGGCCGACCCTACCAGACGACCGCCGGTCCGGGGGCATTCCGGTTAGTCTGCCGGCACCCAACATGGCGACCTTTCAAGTATCTGGCCCGCCCGAAGACGTGGCGCGCCTCAAGTTCCTCTCGGACAACTTCGATCTGGTGAAGCACGTCGCGGAGAAGATGCGCACGCAGCGGCTCTCGCCCGCCGATCACGTCATCGTGGTCGTCGCGCTCGCCGCCGACAACGCGCTGGGGATGGCCTTCATGCGCCAGACGTTCGACCCGAAATTCGATCCCAAGGACAAGGGGCCGGTCTACGCCTGCAACGTGGCGCGCGAGGAGCTCCGCAGCTTCCTCGAGCCGAGCGCTCCCGCCTCGCTGTCCGTCGCCGACGCCGACATTCCCGCCGGCTCGCACCGCATGGTGATCATCGGCGGCAACGGAATCAGCAAGATGGACGCGGCGTTCAAGCAGGCGTGAAGCTCGCGGCGGCGATGGCGGTGGTGGCGCTCGCGGGCTGCCATTCGTCGCGGACCGATTCGCAGACCGCGATGGACGCGGCCGGACCGCCGACCGTCGCCGCCCCTGCCGCCCCGGCGTCGTCGCTGCCGCCGTCGCCGTCAGCGCCGCCTGCGCTCGTGGCCGGAGCGGTCGGGCTCGCCGATCTCGGTCCTCCGCCGGCGAGCGCCGTGCGTCACAACGACGCTGGTGTCGCGCTGCTGGCCAAGGGGCACCTCGATGACGCGGAGACCGAGCTGCGGGCGGCGCTCGTAGACAATCCGTCCTTCACCCTCGCCCGCTACAACCTCGCCTGCGCCCTCGCCCGCCACCAGGAGACGGCAGATGCCGCCCGCGAGCTCGCCCAGGTCTTCGAGGAAGATTTCATCGGCACCCGCGCCCACGCCGCGCTCGATCCGGACCTCGCGCCGCTCCCGGCCAGCCCCGAGCGGAAGGTGATCGTCGACCGCGCCGACTCCTACGCGAGCCGCTACCGCGAGATCGTCGCTCGCGGAGTCCGCGCGATCCTCTGGCACGACCCGGCCAAGCCGGGAGCCGACCCGACCACCGATCGCGCCTTTCTCCGCCCCGACTACCTCCGCGTCGGCGTCTTCGATCCCACGACCAGGCGCTTCGTCCCCGTCGCGCCGCGCATCCCCAGCACCATCCGCGTCCTCGCCCCGCCCAACGTCCCCTACGCGATCGTCCTCACCGGCGAGGTGCGGTCCATGCTCGGTGGCGACCTCGATCCGG
>JAMFST010000385.1 GCA_026225435.1 Labilithrix luteola | reverse complement strand
AGTGCTCGCTCCGCCACGCCCACTTCGGGTCCTCGTGCACCGCGTGGCCGGGGATCGCCTGCGGCTCCGCCTTGTCGGGGTCGCCCATCCAGATCCACAGCAACGCGTGCTTCTCCACCAGCGGGTAGCGGCGGACGCGCGCGTTCGGCGGGACCTTCTCCTGCGCCGGTATGCGGGTGCAGACGCCGGCGGTGTCGTACTCGAGCCCGTGGTAGACGCAGCGGATGGTCTCGCCGCAGACGGCGCCGCGGCTGAGCGGCATCGCGCGGTGACAGCAGCGGTCCTCGAGCGCGGACACCACGCCCCCTTCGGTGCGGAAGAGGACCACCGGCTTGCCCAGGAAGGTCCGCGCCAGCTTGGCGCCGGGGGCGAGATCGGTGGACCAGCCGGCGACGTACCAGCAGTTGGTGAGGAACATCCCTCCGGTCTACGAGTCGGGCCAGTCGCGTCGCAAAACGAAACGGCGAATGACGCAATGTCGAAAACTCGATGACTTGATGCGCCGCGTGTCCGTCATCTCGCGGGTTCAGCGCCGCGACACCGCCCGCTCGGCCGCGTCGAGCGTGTTCGACAGCAGGTACGCCACGGTCATCGGCCCCACCCCTCCCGGCACCGGCGTCAGCGCGCCGGCCACCTGCACCGCCTCGTCGAAGGCCACGTCCCCCACCAGACGCACCTTCCCTTCGGGTGTCGCCGCCCGGGTGATCCCCACGTCGATCACCGTCGCCCCGGGCTTGAGCCAGTCGCCGCGCACCAGCCCCGGCACCCCAGTCGCGACCACCAGCACGTCGGCGGCGCGCGCGCGCTCGGGCAGATCGGTGGTGCGCACGTGCGCGATCGACACCGTGCAGTGCTCCCCGAGGAGCAGCCGCGCCATCGGCCGACCGACCACGTTCGACGCGCCCACCACCAGCGCGGACAGACCGCCGAGGTCCACGCGCACGGTCTTGATCAGGTGCAGCACACCGAGCGGCGTGCACGGGACGATCGCCTCGCGCAGACCGGCGGCGGTTCGCCCGACGTTGAGCGGGTTGAAGCCGTCGACGTCCTTCTCCGGCGCGATCGCCTCGACGACGCGGGCGACGTCGAGGTGCGCGGGGAGCGGAAACTGAACCAGGATCCCGTGCACCGCCGGATCCGCGTTCAGCCTCGCGACCGTCGCCAGGAGCTCCGCCTCGGTCGTCTCCGCCGGCAGCCGCAGCACCGCGCCGCGCATCCCCGCCGCCGCGGTCTGCGTCACCTTGGTGCGGACGTACACCTCGCTGGCCGGATCCTCCCCCACGAGGATCACGGTCAGGCCCGGCACCACCCCGGAGCGCGCCGCGAGACGAGCGACTCCGGCGGCGACCCGCGCGCGCACCTCCGCGGCGATCGCCTTGCCGTCGATCAGCTGCGCGCTCAAGGCAGCTTGGTCAGGTCGGCGCGCCGGTTGTCCGTCTTGTACGGCGCGCGGGCGACGGTGGCGCGGATCTGCTTCTGCGGCTCGCCCGGGTTGCCCCAGACGACCGTGACCTCGGTGCCGATCTCCGCGTCGGCGACGTCGATCGTGCTCAGCGAGAGCATCTCGCGGAAGTAGTAGCTGTACCCGCGCGACGTGGCGACGCCGACCTCGCGCCCGTCGCGCAGCACCTTGTCGGCGTACATGAAGCCGCGCTGGTCGCGGGGCATCTCCATGAAGTGGTACGGCGCCCCCTTCTTGAAGAGCGAGGCGAACACGTCGACCACGTCGTCGGCGTTCCACACCAGCGTGCGCATCACCCGCCGCGGAGCCGCCAGCTCGCGCTCGAGCGCGGCGCGGCCGATGAACTCGTGATCGAGCTTGATGTTCTTCCCCCAGCCGAGCTCCACCGGGCTGCGGTACCAGCTGCGGATGTCGTCGGACTCGAAGCTGCCGGCCACGTTGAAGGTGTTGGCGAAGCCGGGCATCGCAGCGCGGAACTCCGCCTGGTACTCGGCCATGTCCTCGTCGAAGATCGCCGGCAGGTAGTCGGTGATGATGGTGGGGAAGCACGCCTCGAGGTGGTTGATGAAGACCGCGCGCCCACCGAGCTTGCGGATGCCGAACTCCTGCCCGGCGAGCACCACCGCCTCGTAGACCTCGCGCGCCTGCTTGGTGGAGCCCTGCAGCTCGAAGCCCGGCTCGCCGGACATCCCCTGCCGCAGCGCGAGGCAGTCGACGCCGGCGATCTTGATCTTCCCCGAGTGCATGAACTTCACGTCGCGCAGGCTCTGCCCGCAGGCCTTCTCGACGGTGGCCAGCGCCATGGGGCCGGCGACCTGGAAGTTGAACCAGTCGTCTGCCTCGGAGCTGGCGTCGTACTTCCCGTGCCGCAGCTTGTAGTCGACCCAGAAGGTGCCGCGGCCGAAGAGCATGAACTCCTCCTCCGCGAGGCGGGTGAGGATCCCCTCGGCGATCACCATCCCGTCCGCGTTGCAGTGGGTGACGTGCTTCGACTGGAGAACATCGAACTTGGCGAAGCTGTTGACCGAGACGTCGCTCAGCAGCTTGAGCGCGTCGGGCCCGCGAAAGCGCCGCTCCCAGAGGAACGACCAGTCGCCGATCGAGCAGGTGTCCTTCCACGACATGCTCTCGTCGATCCAGTCGGTGTACTCGGGCAGCCCCCAGCGGGTGGTGAAGTAGCCCTCGGGGACGTGGCGCAGGTTCTTGGGCAGCATGGGTCAGGCTCTCTCAGCTCGATCGTGGAGTGTGGTCACGGGTTGAAGACGACGGCCTTGGGCCCGTTGAGGATGGCGCGATCTTCGAGGAAGGCGCTGACGGCGCGGGCGAGCACGCGTCGCTCGATGTCCCGCCCCTTGCGCACGTAGTCCTCGACGGTGTCCCCGTGCGAGACGCGGCCGACGTCCTGCTCGATGATCGGCCCCTCGTCGAGATCTCCGGTGACGAAGTGCGCCGTGGCGCCGATCAGCTTCACGCCGCGCGCGTGGGCCTGGTGGTACGGCTTGGCCCCCTTGAAGCCGGGGAGGAAGCTGTGATGGATGTTGATGCAGCGCCCGGCCAGGCGCGCCGCCAGGCTGTCGGAGAGCACCTGCATGTAGCGGGCGAGGACGACCAGATCGGTGCGTGTTTCCTCCACCAGGTGCCACAGCGCGACCTCCTGTTCGAGCTTGGTCGTGCGGGTGACCGGCAGGTAGTGGAAGGGGATGCCGGACAGGTCGAGGTGCGCGTACACCTCGGCCGGGTGGTTGGCGACGATGGCGCTGAGGTCCATCGGCAGCTCGCCGTTGCGCCAGCGATAGAGCAGGTCCGACAGGCAGTGGTCGAACTTCGAGACGAGAATCATGACTCGCTTGCGCGCGTGCGCGTCGCGCAAGGTCCAGGTCATGCGAAAGCGCTCGGCGACGGCGGAGAAGCCCTGCTGCAAGGCGACGAGTGACAGGGGCTCGCCTCCGGGCGAGGCGACCCGGGCGAGCTCCATGCGCATGAAGAACCTGCCGGTGTCCTGGTCGTCGAACTGGTGCGCGCTGAGCAGGTTGCAGCCGGCCTGAAAGAAGAAGCCGGACACCTCGGCGACGATGCCGGGGACGTCGGCGCAGGACAGGCTGAGGACGAGCTTCTGCTCGGACGCGGAGGATAGAGGGCTCATCGTCGGTTTTCATTTTTGTTCGCTGTACGAACATTTATTCGTTGAACGAACACGATGAACGGATCTCTAGACCATGGCGGCGGTCTGTCAACGCGCAACGGCGCGACGCTTTGCGTCACCCGTGAGCCGTCAGCCGATCAGCTCGCCCAGCTCCCTCGCGGCGTCACGCAGCGGCGGCAAGAAGCGCCGCTTCATCTCCGCGACGCTGCTGCGGTGCACGCTGCCGCTGACGTTCATCGCGGCGACGACGCGCCCGGTGCGGTCGCGCACGGGGACGGAGAGAGAGCGGAACCCCTCCTCGTACTCCTCGTCGCCGACGGCGAAGCCTTCCTCGCGGACCGTCGCCACCGCGGCGCGGAGCTTGGTCCGGCTGGTGATCGTGCGGGCGGTGAACCGGACGAGCGGCGCCTTGGCGACGATGTCCGGGCCGCGCGGGTCGAAGGCGAGGATGGCCCGCCCGAGCGACGTGGCCACCGCCGGCAGCCGCGCCCCGATGCTCACCACCGGCGACATCAGCCGCCGGCTCTGGTTGAGCGCGATGAACAGCACGTCGAGCTCGTCGAGCACCGCCACGCTGACCGATTCTTCCAGCTCCGTCGTCAGCCGCTCGAGGATCGGGCGAGACAGATCGGCGATGCTCGAGGAGCGGAGGAAGGCCTGCCCGAGCAGCAACACGCGCGGCGTCAGGCGAAAGTGGGTCCGCTCCTGCTCGGCGTAGCCCAGCTCCACCAGCGTGAGCAGGAAGCGCCGCGCCGCCGCCCGCGTGAGACCGGTGCGCTCGGCCGCCTCGCTCAGGGTCATCGAGCGGTGCCCCTCGTCGAAGCTGAGGAGCACCGAGAGCCCCTTGGCGAAGGACTCGACGAACACCTCCGGTGAGCGAGAACCCGCCATCTCTAGCCGAGGTGCTCCTGGCTCGGGGTGGCGGTGCTCGAGTCCACCAGCCGCCGCAGCTTCACGATGCTCTCGGTCTCCGCGAGCACCACCAGCGCGCTCCCCTCCTCGATGCAGAGATCCGGCTCCGGGTTGTACAGAAATTCCCCCGCGGCCGAGCGCACGGCGATGACCAGCGCGCGCGTCTCGCGGCGGATGGGCGTGTCCTTCAGGGCGAGGCCGATGAGCGCGGAGCCGGGCGGGATGGTCACGTCCTCGAGGCGCAGGTTGCGGTTCTTGTCGCGGAACATCTGGTCCATGAACTCGTGGACCACCGGGCGAATGCACTCGCCGGCCATCCGCCGCCCGCCGATCATCGTCGGGTTGACCACGCTGGTGGCGCCCGCGCGGTGCATCTTGGCGATGACGGTGCTGTCGGTCACCTTCGTCACGATGCGCGCCGTCGCGTTGAGGCTGCGCGCGCTCAGCGTGACGTACAGGTTGTCCTTGTCGGAGGTGAGCGCGGAGACGACGCCACGCGCGCGGTCGACACCGGCGGCGAGGAGCACGGCGTCCTCGGTCGCGTCGCCGGCGACGTAGAACAGCTTCCCCTTGGCGAGCTCCTCGTTCAGTCGCTCGAGGTGCGCGAGGTCACGGTCGATGACGACGAACGGCGTCTGCGTCGTCAGCAGCTCCTCGATGGAGTGGCGACCCGTCGCTCCGGCACCGGCGACCACGATGTGTCCGCTCATCCCGCCGATCGTCTTGCGCATCCGATTCCTCCGTAGAGCCTGGCCGATGACCCCCTCGACGAGCAGGGCGGTCACCGTCCCCTGCACGTACGCGATGGTGCCGACGCCGCCGGCGATGAGAGCCACGGTCAGCGCGCGCGCCCCGGGCACGTGGCTCATGTTGTTCAGCTCCGCGAAGCCCACCGTCGAGAGCGTGATGATCGTCATGTAGACGCAGTCCTCGAAGGACCAGCGGCCATGACCCAGCGCGTCGTACCCGAGCGACCCGACCAGGACCAGGGTGTTGGCCGCCACCAGTGCGTAGAGGAGGCGTCGCAGGGTGGGATTCACGTAAAGCCAGCCTATCAGCATGGCGCTCGGCTGGCCGGAGCGCGGCGCTCGGAGCTACAGTCTGCTTGCTCCTCCGCTGGCGAGCCTTATGCATTGTAGGTGGTCACGACCGCACCTCGCGGTCTGGCAAAGGTAAGAGGTTGCCCATCATGAAAAGCTTCGCACTCCCGCTCGGACTCCTCGCCGTGACCGCTTTCACTGCCGCGCCGGGTCTGGCGTTCGCGCAGCAGGCCGATCTGCCGATGGCGCCGCCCGCGCAGGCGCAGCAGGCCACCGCTCCGCAGGCGCAGCAGTACGCGCCGCAGCAGGCTCCCCAGGGTGCGCCGCCTCCGCAAGCTGATGAGCAGCAGGGCGCACCGACGCAGGCTGTCCCGCCGGTTCCCGCCGTGCCGAGCCAGCCTGCCCCGGGCGCGCTTCCGGTGTCAGGCGGCTCCGGCGACCAGCAGATGCAGGCGCCCCCCAACTGGCGCTACGACTACCCCACGGGTAGCTGGGTCTACACGACCGACAACGGCTGGATCTGGATCCCGGCCAACACCACGACCGAGATCGTTGACGAGACGCCGTACGCCTACATGTACACCCCGGCGTACGGCTGGACCTACTACGCCTCGCCCTGGGGCTTCGGGCCGTACCACTACGGTCCGTGGGTCACCGCGGCGTGGCACCCGTACGGCTGGTCGGGCGGCTGGGCTCACGGCTCGCTCTACGGCCATGGCGGGTACGGGCGCGCCGGCCTGGGGTACGGCGGCGGCGGTTACGGGCGCGGCATCGGCTACGGCGGGTACCGCGGCGGAGCCGTCGGTTACGGCCGCGGCGGCGTGGTCGGTCACCCCGGGTACGCCGGCGGGCACGGCGTGCCGGGGTACGGCTACGGCGGTGGCGGCGGCGTGCACGTGGGCGGCGGCGGCCACGGTGGTGGAGGCTTCCATGGCGGCGGCGGCCATGGCGGAGGTGGTCACGGCGGGCACCGCTGATCGCGGCGCCACGTAGCTGACCACCCGACGAGCTACTTCTTCGCGCAGTCGTCCTGGAGACCGGGCGCGCAGTCCCCCTCGCCCTCCGATTCGGCGACGGTGGCTGCGCCGTTCGCAATTGTACGGTTGTACACGTCCTCCGGGCGCACGCCGCTGGCGATGAGGGCGCGGGCGGCAGCCAGCTCGCTGTCGATCAGCTGCTCGTAGGTCGAAAGCGGCATCGCGCCGACGATGACCTTGCCGTTCACGAAGACGGTCGGCGTCCCACGCACGTTCAGGCGGCTCGCCAGCGCGTCGGCCCGCGCCAGCACCGGCTGCGCCGCCTGCTCGTCGGCGGCCAGGGTGTCCAGCGAGAGACCCGCCTCGCGCGCGGCCGCCTCGATCTCCGCGTCGGTCAGCGGCTTGCCGTCGTCTCCGGTCGCGCGCTGGAGCAGCGCCTCGTGCATCGGCGCGAACTTCCCCTGGTGATCGGCGGCGAGCACCGCCAGCGCGGCGGGGCGCGCCTGCGGGTGGAACGGCAGCGGGTGTACCGCGAAGGCGAAGCGCACCTGGTCTCCGTACTTCGCCCGCAGCTGCTTCATCGTCCCCTCGCCCCGCTGGCAGAAGGGGCACTCGTAGTCGGCGAACTCCACCAGCGTGACCGGCGCGGTCGCCTTGCCGAGGATGGGCAGGCCGTCGACCGGTACGTCGTACACCGGCTGCGCCGGCTGCACCGCGGAGGTGAGCCGCGGCGCCGACGCGGCGCTCGATCCCGACTCGTGCGAGCAAGCGCTCATGGAGAACGAGGCGACGGAGAGGACGGAAGCGGCGAAGACGACGTGAAGGCTGGGCATGGAGATCTCCTGTGGCGCGGTGGACTCCGCGTCGTTCGTGAAAGGTTTCGGATGTGGGGTGCGGCTAGAGGATCAGGGGCTTTCGGTCGCGCAGCTGAGCGAGCAGCTGCTGCTGCTGCTGACCGGGTCTTCCGAGCTGCTGCTGATGGCGAGGGAGTCCGCGCGATCGGGGAGCGAGCAGGCGAGCGAATCGTCCTGCTCCGCCGTCGACATCGCCGCGACCGGCTGCACCGACATCATCACCGGGTCAGGCCGGATCGCCTCTTCGGGGCTGACCGTCGTGAAGAGATGCATCCGCGGCGCGATCACCGCCACGCTCGCCGCGAAGGCCGCGAACGCGAAGAGCGACGCCGGCGCAGCGCGAAAGCTACTCACCGTCCTCCTCTGCACCGACACCGCGCGCAACACGTCCTCCAGCGGCGGGACCGGCGGGGAGACCAGCGCGCGTTCTCGCCGGGCAAACAGCTCGCGCTCGAGCGACTCGTCGTCTTCAGGGATCGTCATGACGCGCCTCCTCGGTACTCGGCCAGGGTCGCGCGGAGCACCTCGCGGGCGCGGAAGATCTCCACCTTCGCCTTCGCCAGCGTCCAGCCCATCGTCTGGGCGATCTCGTCGTAGGCGAGGCCATGGTCGAGGCGCAGGAGGAGCGCCGCGCGACGCTCCTCGGGCAGGCGGTCGAGCGCGCGATCGATCACCTCGAGCGACTCGCGGTCGAGCAGCTGCGTCTCCGGCGAGCGCGCCGCCGGGTCGGCGATCCGCTCGGCGTGCTCCGGCGTCTCCGGGGTGAGCACCCTCCCCTGCCGGCCTCGCGCCTTGCGGATCTCGAGCGACACGTTGCGCGCGATGCCGAACACCCAGGGGGACAGACGCGTCCCCGGGGGCAGCCCGTCCACCTTGCGAAAGGCGCGCACGAACGTCTCCTGGGTGGCGTCGGCCGCGGTCACCGCGCAACCGAGCAGGTCGCGAAGGAAGCGCTGCACCCGCGGAGCGAGCTCGGCGTAGTCGCGGAGCAAGCTCTCCTGGTGCGAGATCTCGGTGGGCGCCACTTCCACTGGCTCTAGACGCGACGCGTCGATGAAAAAGCGGGGAAGAGTCGCCACGCCCGTAATGTGGCCGTGGCGGGGCGGAAGTTACAGATTAAGATCGTCGCGCCGGTCGTGAAGGAGCGTTCACGCCTTCGGTGTGAAGTGATCGACGAACGTCTGGCGCAGCTCCACCTTGCGTAGCTTGCCGGTGGCGGTCATCGGCAGCTCGGAGAGGACCACCACCAGCTTCGGTACCTGGAACTTCCCCAGGCGCTCGCGGCAGTGCTCGAGGATCTCCTCGGGTGCGGCGCTCGCCCCCGGCTTCAGCTTCACGAAGCCGGTCACCGCCTCGCCCCACTCCGGGTGCGGCAGGCCGACCACCGCCGCGTTCATCACCGCGGGGTGCGCCAGCAGCGTCTCCTCCACCTTCACCGACGCGACGTTCTCGCCGCCCGACTTGATCATGTCCTTCTTGCGATCGAGAAAGAGGATCTCGCCGTGCTCGTCGACCATCGCCAGGTCGCCGGTGTGGTGCCAGCCGTGCCGCCGCGCCGCCTCGGTGGCCACCGGGTCCTTGTAGTATCCAAGCATCACGTTGGGCCCGCGGTGCACCAGCTCCCCCGCCTGTCCGGGCGGCAGCAGGTTCCCCTCCTCGTCCATGATGGCCGTCTCGTTGACGATCATCGACTCGCCCCAGTAGTTCCCGAAGCGCGCCAGCTGCCGGTCGGGCTGCGACATGGTCGTCGCCGGGTACATCTCGGTCTGCCCGCTCGAGAGGACGAAGTTCGGGCAGAGCTCGGCGATGGCCCGCTCGAGCAGCGGCCGCGGCATCGGCGCCATGGCGTAGATGCACATGCGCAGGCTCGTGAGATCGAGCTCGCCCCGCCGCGGGTGATCGAGCATCGCCTGGTACATCAGCGGTAGCCCGAGGAAGACGGTGAGGCGATCGCGGGCGATGGCCT
>JAMFST010000384.1 GCA_026225435.1 Labilithrix luteola | reverse complement strand
GGCTCCGGCTCCGGCTCCGGCTCCGGCGCGAGCACCGCTCCGAAGCCGATGATTCCGGGCGCTGCCGTCCCTCCGGCCGCGAGGTAAGAAATCGCAGTTTGAGTGCGCAGGAGTCTTATCTGCCCCCAGGTCGTGTCGTACCTACCCACACGACCCTCAGAAAAGCGGCTTAATTTGAGGCCTCGGCTTAATCCTCCATTCATTGCAGTCATGCAAGACCCCAGCTGATGGGTGCCCGCTGACCTCATGACCTGAGCCATGGCAGGGTCGAGACCGACTCCGCGGCGCTAAATAAGCGAAAAGAGGTCGAAAGCATCGGCAAGAGAGGCTGGCACACCCGTCGCAAAGAGCCCTGGCGTACCCGAAAGGACCGCCACGATGCTCCCCACGTCGACCTCCACCGCCTCCGCCGAAACCGCCGCCACCCAGGTCATCGAGACCGCCGAGATCGAGACCTACCTCCCGCTGGTTCACCAGCAGGTGGCTCGCTTCCTCCGCAAGCTTCCCCCGAACGTCCTCCGCGAGGACCTCGTTGCCGCCGGCATGATCGGCCTCATCGATTCGCTCCGCAAGAACGGCAAGGACCGCGGTCCGGCCTTCGAGTGGTACGCCCGCATCCGTGTCCGCGGCGCCATTCTCGACGAGCTTCGGGCCGAGGACTGGCTCTCCCGCCGGGCACGCGCGAAGGTCACCCAGGCGAAGGCCGAGGCTGGCACCACCAGCGCTCACGGGAAGGGCGGCGCCGCCGGCACCTTCGTCCGCCTCGACGACCTGCTCGCCTACGACACCAACCTCGACTTCGCCGACGCGGCGGAGATGCGCCCCTGCGCGCTGCTCGAGAGCCGCCAGGACATCCGCGGCCTCCTCGACGCGGTCAAGTCGCTCCCGGAGCGCGAGCGCTTCATCATCACCGCCCACTACCTCGAGGGGGTTCAGATGAAGGTCATCGCGAAGCAGCTCGGCGTCAGCGAGCCCCGCGTCTCCCAGATCCACACCCGCGCCGTCGAGCGCCTCCGCGCCGCCCTCACCGCCGACGAGCGCATGTCCGCGCCGGTCTCGCCGAACGACCGCCCGACGATCCCCGTCCCCGGCCGCCGCGCTGCCTGAAATCACCGGCGGACCTGAATCCGCCACGGCGCAAGCCGTACAAAAGAAGACGCCGCAGCGCTGGGGAGCACTGCGGCGTTTTTTTTGCCATCGCTTGAACGCGTCAGGACGGCGGGGCCGGCGTTGCACGCTGCGGGGAGTCCTCACGGCCAGCAGGCCGCTCCGGGCTCTCCTCGCGTGCGCCTTGGCCGCGCCGCCCTGCCACGTCCAATCGACGGCAAAAAACTTCGTTACTTGCCGAGCTTCTTGGCGAGGAGGTCGCCGAAGGTGCCGAACTTCGACTCGCGCTTCACCTGCGCTCGGTACTGCTGGTAGCTCGAACGCTCGTTGTCGTCGGCCAGCGCCTTGATCGACAGCTTCACCTCGGAGCGCTTGGGGTCGATCTCGACCACCTTCGCCTCGAGCTCCTTGCCGACCGGGAAGAGCTTGCGCAGCTCCGTCCCGCGCGGGGTGCCGGTACCGGCAGCGTTGATGAAGCCGCGGGCGTGACGGCCGGTGGCGCCGAGGATGCGGACGGTGAGACCGCCCACTTCGACCGCGACCACGACGACCTTCACCTGCTTCTGCACCTGGACGCGCTGCGGCTCCTCGTTGGCCGCCTCGCCGCTCGGCGCCGGGTGGAGCGCGATGCGGTGGGCGGTCGGGTCGACGTGCGAGACGATGACGTCGATCTCGTCGCCGACGTTGACGACCTCGCTCGGGTGCTCGATGCGCTTGATGGAGAGGTCGGCGGCGTGAATGAGCCCGTCGATCCCGCTCTCGAGCTCGACGAACGCACCGAACGGCTGCAGGCGGACGACCTTGCCCTTGTGCTTGGAGCCGGTGGCGTACTTCTTCGCCACCTCCTCCCACGGGTCGGCCGAGGCGGCGCGACGGGACAGCCAGATCTTGCCGCGCTCGTCGACGCCGAGGATGCGGACCTGCACCTTCTCGCCGACCTTGAACACCTGGTGCGGGGTCTCCGACCGGTTGTGGCTCATCTCCTGGAGCGGGACGAGCCCCTCGACCCCGCCGACGTCGATGAAGGCGCCGAAGGTGACGACGGTGCGGACGGTCCCTTCGACGATCTCGCCGATGGGGAGCTTGGCCAGGGCCTCGGCGCGCTTGCCCTTCGCCTCGACCTCGAGGAGCGACTTGCGCGACAGGACGACGTCCCGCCCCTTCTTGGCGTACTGCGCGACCTCGAACGGCAAGCGCATACCGATGAGGTGGTGCAGGTCGGCCCCGGGACGGAGATCGACGTGCGAGCGCGGAGCGAAGGCGCGCAGGCCGTCGACGTCGACCTCGACGCCGCCCTTGATGACGCCGGTGACGAGACCTTCGACCGTCGTCTTGTCGCGGAAGGCGGTGGCGACGCGCGGCTTGGCCTTCGAGCCGCGACGCGGGTGACGGGTGAGGACGACGAGACCACCACGGCCTCCATCGCTCTGGACGACGCCGACGAAGTTGGCGCCGACCTCGAGGACCACCGGGGGAAGAACCGGAGCCGCCGCGGGCGCGCCGGCGTGACCGTGCTCGTCCTCGTCGTCGTGGCCGGCGTCGTTGGCCATCGGGTTCTCCCCGAGGGCGCTCTCGTCAGTCTCGGCCGCAGCGGCAGCCGCGGCAGCCGCGTGCGCGTCGACGAGCGCCGCGGACTCCGTGGTGTCGGCCAGCGCAACGTCGGTCGCGTCGGCGGCCGGCTGCTGGTTCGGGTCGAGCGCCTTGGCTACGACGATGCGGCCGCGGGCCTTGGCAGCCTCGGCTTCGGGAGCAGCGTCGGTCGCCTCGGCGCCGTCGGCAGAAGCCACCGGAGCGTCCGTGGTGTCGGGCGCGGGCGAAGCGGCGGCAGCGCCATTCGAACCTTCGGCGCCCTCTCCCTCGGTGCGCGCAGCCGGGATCGGCGGCAGCTCGTCGTCGTCGGCGTCGACGGTCGGCGCGTCCGGCCCCTGGGCCGGCTCGTCCGGGATGTCGAGCTCGCGACGGTCGAAGATGCCGTGGCCACGACCGGCGAGGTCGATCAACAGCGCCTCGTCGGTGATCGCCAGGACCTTGCCGAAGACCACGTCGCCGTGGCTGAACGCCGGGCGCTCGTGCGGCTCCTTGCGCTCGGGACGCGGACCGCGATCCTTGCGGTCGCCGCGCTTGCGGTCTCCACGGGGCTCGCGCTGACCGGCCGGTGCGGCTCCTGCCGCCGCGCCTTCGCCACCTTCGCCGGTCGCAGCTGCGCCCTCGCCGCCTTCGGCACCCGGGGGAGCGTTGGGATCGATCGGCGTGCCATCGGGGTTCAACCCGGCGGCGACGCGCGCGTCACGAGCCGCGGCTCGCTCGGCGGCGCTCTTGCGGCGACGACGACGACGCTTCTTGGGGGCGCCGGGCGTCCCGTCGGCGTTGACGGTCGGCGTACCTTCGCCGCCGGCCTCGTCCGGGCCGT
>JAMFST010000383.1 GCA_026225435.1 Labilithrix luteola | reverse complement strand
TGCGCGGTGGAGGTGTCCCAGTTCGGCAGCGAGGTACTGGCCGTCTGGCCCGGCAGGTAGCTGAGGCCACCGAGCGGGAAGAACACGCCGTACTGGAGCATCGCGAAGAAGCCGCCCAGCTTGGCCGGGTCGTCGTTCAGCGTGCCGTCCTTGGCCTGGTAGTAGACGCTGGCGTCGAGCTCGACGCCGAGGTCGCGGGCGTGGCCCGGGGTCTGCTCGAAGTCGGTCGCGCGGCTCCAGATGATGGCCGCGCCGCCGCCGAGCTTCTGCCCGTTCTGATCCTTGAGGAAGTCGTAGTCGACCGAGGGGCGGAAGTAGTACGCGCCCTCGACCCGCGAGAGGATGTTGCGGAAGAAGATGAGGTCGACGCGGTAGTCCGGGTGGAAGGAGAACTCGCTGATCGGGCCGTGGCCGCCGTTGAGCTCCGCCGGGACGGTGTTGCCCGGAGCGAGCGTCTGCTGCCAGGGATCGCCGCTCGCCCAGCCGAAGCCGAAGTTGAGGTGCAGCTTGTCCTCGATCGCCTTGAACTCGGTCTGCGTCGTCAACCCGTACTCGCGGATCTTGGTCGCGGGGATGTTGGTCGAGTTGTTGGACGGCGCGTTCTCGATGGCGCCGATGTAGCTGGCGAACTCCGCCTCGAAGCGGAACTTCTGGTACAGCACCTGGAGCCAGAGGTCCGGCGTGTACTCGTAGGCGCCGCGTCGCTCGAGGCCGTTGTTAGCCGTCGCCGAGTTCACCGAGCTGTTCGCGTCGGCGAACGTGGTCGAGGTGGGGACGCCGGTGACGTTGGTGACGCTCGACGAAGCCACGTCGAGGTCCTGCGAGCGGTACGACACGTAGAGGCCGCCGTTGACGACGAACTCGTTGCGCGCGAGCGCGAGGCGGGTCATCTCCGGGTTCTTCTTGCGAACGAGGATGAGCGACCACTGGTTCACGTTGGTGAGGTTGGCGGTATTGTACAATTCACCGCCGTACACGCTGTACGGAGTCTGGTTGGTCGCGCCGGTGGAGACGAAGTCCCAGGTGCCGGCGAGGTAGAGGTCGAGCGACTTCAGGCCGGTGGTGAACATGATGCGGTCGACGGTCGACTGGTAGTCGCTGTCGATGCCGTCACCGCTGTTGTGCACCATGCCGAGACCGAACTGGTCGGGCATGCGTCCGAAGCGCAGCTGGCCGACCGGCGTCATGTACTCGGCCCAGACGCGGTTCACGTTGATCGAGTTCTGCGTGCCGTTGACGCCGGCCGTCGGCGCGCCCTGCGTCGTCGAGAAGAACCCGAGCGGCGCGTTGGGGTTGCCCGCACCGGCGACGCCGCTGGCGGTGGTCGCGTAGGAGTCCGGCGTGGAGCCGAGCACCAGGTTGTCGAGCATGTCGATCTGCGAAAGGATCCGCAGATTGTCCGAGATGTGCAGCTCGGGGTTCACCCGGAAGCGCAGGTTCGCCGAGGACTGTGTCTTGTCGATGCAGTTGGTGAAGGTCGGCGAGTTGGAGCACAGCGAGACGGCGTGCTCAGTGCCGGAGGTGTCGCCGTAGGACTGATCGAGCGGCTGCTTCCAGAGGTTCTGGTTGTAGACGCCGGTGGCCGGGCCGTCGTGCCGGCCGAGGGTGAAGTTGTGGTAGACCTCGCCGCGCGTCCGGAAGTAGCCGTGGATCTCGAGGAGCGGGCGCGTGTGCCCCCACCAGTCCTCGCTGTAGACCTGGTCCGGGCGGGAGCCGACGGCGTCCGCATCCGAGGGGCGCGCGTCGCCGAGGACCACCAGCTGGCGCTGATCGCCGGCCGGGTCGATGGGCGTCATGGTGACGGCGCGCGGAGCCGCCGGTGCGACGGGCGGAGGGACGGGGACGTAGCCGCTCGGCGGCGCTGCCTGGCCCGCCGGAGCTGCCTGGTGAGCAGCCTGATCGCCCGCGGGCATCAAGCTGGGGGCAGTGGACGGGGAGCCCGTTCCTGCGCCGGCTGCTCCCGACGTGCCGGCGCCCGTGGAGGGCGTCGTCGTCGACGGTGCCATCGCCGAGGTGTCCGGCGAAGGCGCCGAGCCGGTGGAGGGCGCAGCGCTGCCCGTCTGCCCGCTCTGACCCGTCGTCGACCCGGTGGGCCGACCGCTGCCCGCGCGGGTTCCAGAGGCAGGCGCAGGTGCCGCTGTGCCCTGCGCGAACGCCACGCCTTCACTTGCCGCCGCGCCCCCGAGAGAGGCGAGAAGGGTGAGGATAGGCAGGGCGCGCGAGCCGCGTACCGAGTTTCCGCCGAACATTGGGCGCGTCTCTACCAGGTTTCAGCCGCCGAGTTCTGCGAGAAACGCCTGCAGCTCGTCGCGAAGCTCGCGAAGCTGCGAGGACACGTGCGCGCGGCCGCCATCCACCGACGGCGGATCCGTGGTCGGAACGACCTCCGGCGCGACGATCGCCGCCGCTTCGACGCCGGTCTCCGCGGTCTCGTCGCCCGCGAGCGGAGCGGCGCTGCGGCTGCCGGACAGCTGCTTGCGTGCGCCGGCGATGGTGAACCCCTCGGTGTAGAGGAGCTCGCGCACCTTCATCAGGTTCTCGACGTCGCGTCGCGAATAGACGCGCTGCCCCTTGGCGCTCTTCGTCGGACGGATCGATCGGAACTCGCGCTCCCAGTAGCGGAGCACGTGAGGCTCGACGCCGACGAGGCCTGCGACCTCGCCGATGCGGAAATAGAGTTTGGGGGGGAGAGCGCCGCGATCGGTCATGCCACTCAGTCTTTTGCGCCGGACCCGCTCGACCTAGGCGGGGCTTCGTCGCTCGAGTCGAGCGCGCCATCCGTACGCGGGTTCAGAGACTGCTTCAAGATCTGGCTGGCCTTGAAGGTGAGGACGCGGCGCTCGCTGATCTTGATCGGATCGCCTGTCTGGGGATTCCGCCCGGGCCGTTGCCTCTTGTCGCGAAGGACGAAGTTGCCGAAGCCGCTGATCTTGATCTTCTCGCCGCGC
>JAMFST010000382.1 GCA_026225435.1 Labilithrix luteola | reverse complement strand
GACCGGGTGATCAACCCCTGCTTCAGCGCCAGCAGCCTGACCTACCTGCGCACCAGCGTGGGCTTCGGTGTCCGCTGGTTCTCACCCCTGGGGCCGCTCCGCTTCGAGTGGGGCTTCCCGCTCGAGCCGCTCCCCTACGAAGATCACTCGGTCTTCGAGTTCACCATCGGCAACTTCTTCTGAGACACGGAGCGCTGCGCGCTCCTAGTCTCAGGACGGGTCAGGTGGGAGCTGGCGCTCCCCTCAAGACCGGAGGTCTTGAGCCTCCCCTGCTCGCCTGCGGCGAACGTCGTGCGGGGCGCGACGCGGTTGGTGAGCGAGCAGCGTGGTCGCTCATTTGAGCTTCCGTCTTTCGTTCTTCGGAGGAAGCTTTCAAGCAGGTGCGGCGCACGGTAGATTGATTGGTCGGATGCCTGACACGACCTCGCGCGCCAGTAAACCGCAGGACCCGATGCTGAACCGGGTGGTAGCCGGACGCTACCGGCTCGAGTCGCGGATCGGCGAAGGAGGGATGGGCGTCGTCTACCGCGCGCGCCACGTCCTCATCGACCGCGTCGTCGCGCTCAAGCTGATTCGCCCCGACCTCCGCGGCGAGACGCACCTGCGCGCCTGGATGCTGCGCGAGGCGCGCGCCGCCAACCGCGTCGACCACGCGCACATCATCGACATCCACGACATCGGCGAGACCGAGGAGGGCGAGCTCTATCTCGTCATGGAGTACCTCGTCGGTACTGCCCTCTCCACCGAGCTGGCGCGCGGGCCGATGACCCTGGCGCGCTCCGTCGACATCCTCGAGCAGATGTGCGCCGCCCTCGCTCGCGCCCACGACCTCGGCGTCGTCCACCGCGATCTCAAGAGCGACAATATCCTTTGTCCACCCGCGGAGGCCGCAAGGACTTCGTGAAGATCCTCGACTTCGGCCTCGCCCACCTGGCGATGGACCCGCGCCTCGCCCCCAAGGGCGCGGTCTTCGGAACGCCCGAGTACATGTCGCCCGAGCAGGCGCGCGGCGAGGAAGCCAACGCGCAAAGCGATCTGTACGCGCTCGGCGTGCTCTTCTTCGAGATGCTCACCGGCCAGCTCCCCTTCCGCTCCAGCGACCGCGAGACGCTCCTCGAGATGCAGCGCTCGCAGCCGGCGCCCAAGCCGCGCGCGGTGAAGCCGGACGTCGCGCCCGCCGCCGAGGCGGTGGTGCTCAAGCTCCTCGAGAAGGATCGCCGCAAGCGCTTCCAGGACGCGCACCATCTCCACGAGGAGCTCAAGTCGCTCCAACGCTCGCTCCCGTCCACGCCGTGGGAAGTCGGCGCCACCGGCGAGCTGGCCGCGCCGCCGCCGCCGCCGCCGCCGCAGTCGGCCGGTGTCATCGAGTGGGCCAGCCGCGCCGCGCTGTTCTCGCGCATGGTGAGCCGCGCCTACCCGACCGGCAACGCTCCGGCGGAGATCCACACCGCGGTGATGCAGTCGTGGGATCTCGCCTCGCGGGCGACCCGTCTCGAGGGTGAGGTCGCCAGCCACCAGCGCAAGCTCGAAGGGCTCGAGCGTCGCGGTCGCGCCCTGCGCGCGGAGATCGGCCGCAAGGTCGAGGAGCTGGCTCACGAGGAGTCGCGCGCCCTGCGTGACGCCGCCGGCGAGCAGCAGGAAGCGATGAAGCTGCGCGAGCTGGTCCAGGTGGCCGAACGTGCCGCCGCTTCGGCAAAGGCCGCGGCGGATCAGGCCGCGTCGGTCCCCCCGCCCCAGCTGCGCGCCGTCTACGAGCGCGCCGGTGCGGCCCAGGCCCTGGTCGACGCGCGTCGCGAGCAGCTCGCCGAGCGCGATCGCCGCGCCGCAGCGAAGGACGCGCTGGCGCGCGATCTGCGCCGGCAGATCGAGGAGCTCCGCACGCAGCTCGCCCGTTACGCCGAGGCGCTCGAGGAAGATCTCGCCTCCGGCCGCGACAAGGTGACCGCCCGCACCCGCGAGGGGCTGGCGTTCGAGAAGGCCTTCAGCGACGCGAGCTCGCTGCTCCTCACGCACCTCAAGGGCAAGCCCGAGGCGCGCGACCTGATGCAGGACCTCATCACCAACATGCACGGTGGCAGCGTCCACCAGAGCCCGGGCCGCACGCCGGGCCCGGAGTCGCGCGGCCCCTGACCGTGCCCGCCGGCGCGTCCGGCCGCAGGTTCGGCTTCACAAATTCGGTAGCTTCGGAGCCTTGGTTTCGACCGCGTCGGTGGCGGCGATGGCCATAATCGTGCGGCGTGGCTCGGTCGAGGCACGACTCTCGCGCTCGGCGGCGACCGCGTGGCGGGCGATGACGTCGGCGAGCTCGCGGGCCAGCTCGCCGTAGCGCGTGGCAGTGACGGACATCGGCTTCACCACGAGGAACGGGCCGAGGAACGAGCCGGCGGGCGAGCTCGTGTTCCAGCGGGCGAAGATGCCATCGACGGTCTCGCGCACGCGCGCCTGCAGATCTCGCTTGAGGCACAGACTGTCGGCGGCAAAGGCGAACGGCGGGGCCACCAGCAGCGTCGCGCGGTCGTGCGGCGCCACCTCGACGAGCCCCAGCTCCTCCAGCGCCTGGAGATACTTCACCGTGCTCGCGGGCTTGAGCCCCTGTGCGCGGGCGATGGCGCGCGGCTCCTCGCCCTCTGCGAGGAGCGAGAAGTACGCGAGCAGCTCGGGGCGCGCCGCGAACGCCGCGTCCTGTGCCTTCGTGAAGTACGTCATGCGCCGCTGCGCATCGCGAGCATCGCCGAGGAGATCACCCATCCTCGTGCCGGCAAAGACGGCAATCCGCGCGAACGTCGCCAGCGGCATCTCTCCGCGCGTGAGCATCCGCTTCACCGTCGGCAGCGACACGCCGAGGTGCGCGGCCACGTCGCCGTAGGTCTTGCCCGCGGCGCGCAAGGCCCTCTTCAAGGCCTCCGCCGCCACCTCGATCTCGCTCTCGCTGCTCATGGCGATACCAGCGGTATCACGGGCTGATACCGCCGCAGACGACGGCGGCGATCGCCTTGCTCGTGCCGAGACGCGCTCTCAAGGTGCGCCCCACATGAACCTCGTCCTCCTCGCCGTCTCGGCTCTGTTTTCCTTCGTCGTGCCGCTGGCCCTCGCGCTCTGGCTCCGCTCTGCGCGCGCATCGAGCCGGGTCGAGTGGGGCGCGGTCTGCCTCGCGCTCGTGGTCTACCTCACGTTCGTCCTCGTCGACGGCACGGCCTGGGCGACGTTCGGCCTCGCCGCCCGTGGGCCGCTGGTGTTCGTGGTGGCGCTCCTGGCCTCGCACGGTCTCGTCCGCCTGCGCAGCTTGCCCACCTTCCGCCGGCCAGACGGCCGCGCCTGGGCGGTCTTCCTCACCTCCGCCGTGCTGCTCGCTCTCACGGTCCCCGGCCTCCCCTCCGTGGTCCAGCGCCACCACTTCGAGGGAGCTTCGGTGGCCCTCGCTTTCCCGCTCCGCGACGGTCGCTACGCCATCGTCAACGGCGGGGGAAACAAGGTGGTCAATCCGCACGCCGCGGTCCCGGCGCAACGCTACGCCCTCGACATCACCAAGCTCGGGAGGCACGACATGAGCTCCTCCTCGCTCGCCTCGTCCGACGTGACCCGCTACGCCATCTACGGCGACGCCGTGCACGCGCCCTGCAACGGCACGGTCCTCTTCCGTCGCGACGACCTCGTCGACCTCGTCCCGCCGGCGATGGATCCGGGGAACGCAGCGGGCAATCACGTGGCCGTGCGCTGCGACACGGACGCCGCCGGCCCGGTCACGGTCCTCGTGGCGCACCTCGCGCAGGGAAGCGTCGCGGTGCACGCCGGCGAGCCGGTCTACGAAGGGCAGCTCCTCGGGCACGCTGGCAACAGCGGCAACACCACCGAGCCGCACCTGCACCTGCAGGCCATCCGCGGCGAGGCGCACGACGTCGACGCCTTCACGACCGGCGAGCCCGTCGCGATGCTCTTCGACGGTCGCTTCCTCGCGCGCAACGACGTGATGACAGTGAACGACCCGAAGCCGCTGTGAACGCTACGCGGCTCTTGGCGACTCCTAGGCGAGCTTGGCGTTCAAGAACGCGCGCAGCTTCTCGAGGGTGCGCGGGTCGCGGGTGAAGTTTGGGATCTTGTAGGCCTCGCTCCACGCCTTCACCTCGATCTCGAACGTCTTGCCCATCTCCGCGTTGTCGAGGATGTCGTCGACGGGGCGGCCACGCGCGGCCCCCTTGCGCAGGCTCTTCACGTAGGCCTCGAGCCGCGGGTAGTCCGAGCCGAGGAAGCTCTTCACCACCGCCGCCTCGGAGGCGAGGCGAGTGACCACCTCGGGCAGACCGTCGGAGCCGGCGAGCGGCGTGACGTCGGCCATCTCCGCCACCGCGAGGCTGGCGCCGACACGCAGGACGAACGCGTCGTCGAGGAAGCCGAGATCGTCGATGCCGTCGGGGATGAGATCGAGCGACTTGAAGACGTAGTTGAGCGACGCGGTGACGTAGCGCCGCGCCCCTTCGGGCAGCTCGGCCTGGACGACGGGCGCGAGCTGCGCGGCGTCGCGACCGAGGCTGGCGAGCCAGCTGGGAAAGGTCTCGAGGAACCCGGGATCGAGGGG
>JAMFST010000381.1 GCA_026225435.1 Labilithrix luteola | reverse complement strand
GCTCGCTCGCCGAGTACTCCCACGACCTCGACTTCATCCCCGAGGGCGCGGTCTGGGAAGCGCGCAGCTGGCCGAAGGAGAAGGGGCTGTTCCTCTGGTCGAGCGACGGCCCGCCGCCGCCGGATTTTCCGCAGAACCTGGGTCAAGACCTGGGAGACGGTTGAGCGATGTTCACGCTCGTCACCATCGCCACCGATACGGGACCGTCCGTCGCCATCAACGACAGCGGGCGCTACGTGCCGCTCGCTGCGTCCGGTGCACGTCTCGGCATCTCGCTGCCGGACCGCCCGCTCTTCGATCTGCTGCAGACCTGGGACGACACCTGGCCGCTCATCGCCAAGATCGCCGAGGCGACGCACGGCAAGGACGAATTCATCGTCCGCGGGGCAGTGAAGGAGCTGCCGCCCTACGGCGCGGCCCGCAAGGTCCTGTGCGGCGGCGCCAACTACTACAAGCACCTCGTCGAGATGGGTGTGACCTTCGAGAAGAACGCCGACAAGGCCCCCTTCTTCTTCATGAAGCCGCCCAACGCGCTCGTCGGGCCGGGGCGCACCGTGCCGGTCGATCCGACGATCACCATGCTCGACTGGGAAGTGGAGATGACCGCGATCATCGGCCGCGCCGGTCGTGACATCCCGGTCGAGCGCGCCCTCGAGCACGTCGCCGGCTACACCGTGTCGGTCGACGTGACGGCGCGTGATCGCCTCTTCACACCGGAGACGATCTTCAAGTTCGACTTCCTCGCGGGAAAGGGGCAGGACGGCTTCTGCCCGACGCACAACGGGATGCTGCCGGCGCGCTTCGTCTCCGATCCGCAGAACGTGAAGCTGCGCCTCGCGCTCAACGGCGTCACCAAGCAGGACGCCTCGACGAGCGACATGATCTACTCGGTCGCCGAGCTGGTGCACTGGGCGAGCAAGCTCACGACCCTCGAGCCGGGTGACGTGCTCCTGACCGGATCGCCGGAAGGGGTCGGCTTCCCGAAGAAGGAGTTCATGAAGGCCGGCGACACCATGCGGGTCGAGCTCGAGCACCTCGGCGGCTTCGACGTCGAGCTGTTCGACAAGCCGAGCCGGGCGTCATGAGCAAGCCGATCGGCATGATCGGCCTCGGTCGCACCGGTCTGCCGGTGGCGACCAACCTGCTCGGCCGCGGGCACCAGGTGCTCGGCTACCGCCGCACCGACACCGGTGATCTCACCCGCGCCGGCGGGGCCATGGCCCGGCGCCCGCGCGAGATCGCCCAGCAGTGCGACGTGATCCTCTCGGTCCTCCCCTCGCCTGCCGCGCTCGACGACGTGATGAGCGGGGCGGACGGTCTGCTCGAGTCGCTCGGACCGCAGCACACCGTCGTCGAGCTCTCCAGCTACCCGCTGGCGGTGAAGGAGCGCTACCGCCGCCTCCTCGCCGAGCGCGGCGCCACCCTCCTCGACGGCGAGATCTCCGGCACCCCGGCGATGACCGCCGCCCGCGCCGCCGTCATCCTCCTCGCCGGTGACAAGGCGGCCTGCGAGGCGATGCTCCCCCTCTGCCGCGACGCCACCGATCACGCCCAGTACGTCGGCGACTTCGGCGCGGCCACGAAGCTGAAGCTGGTCGCCAATCACCTCGTCGCCGTCCACACCGTCGCCGCGGCCGAGGCGTTGCTCCTCGTCGAGCGCGGGGGTCTCGACGTGAAGCTCGCCATCGAGGTGCTCGGCCTCGGCGCCGGCTCCTCCACCATGTTCAAGCAGCGCGCCGGCCGCATGGCCGCCCGCCAGTTCGTCGATCCGGCACCCGGCCCCGTCGGCATGCTCTCCGGCTACCTCCAGCCGATCGCCGATCTCGGCGTCGAGGCGAGCGTACCCACGCCGCTCTTCGACGTCGCTCATCAGATCTTCCGCCGCGCGCTCGAAGGGGGCCGCGGCGAGCACGACATCGGCTGCGTCATCGAGCTGCTCGACGACCACGCCAGCAACGCCCCTCACGAAAGCTCTCAGGAAAGGAAAGCCCGATGATCTCCATGGAACGCTCCGTCCCCGTGAACCCGCCCGGCACGGCCAGCCCGATCTCGCGCGCCGAGGTGTGGAAGGGGCTCGTGCTCAAGGCGGACAACGCCCTCCCCTTCGTCCCGCAGATGACCTTCTGCAAGGTGACCGAGCGGATCGACGATCACCAGTTCGTCCGCGACATCGAGTTCCGCGGCGACAAGATGACCGAGAGGGTCACCCTCGAGACCGAGACGTCGGTCACCTTCGAGCGCCTCGCCGGCCCGGTGCTCGGCACCATCAAGAACTTCATCGACGAGAAGAACGGCGAGCTCTCGCTCCGCTTCACCTTCCAGCTCGAGGTCGAGGGCGTGGCCGCCGGCAGCGCCGAGGAGAAGGACTACGCGGCGAAGATGGAGTCGGCCTACCTCGGCGCGGTCGACGCCACGCTCGGCGCCATCCGCAAGGTGCACGACTCGGCGCCGCCTACCTGGGCGAAGGACTTCTACGCCGACGTCGACGCGATGCGGATGGAGCCCTTCCTCGCTCGCTTCACCCCCGAGGCGAAGGTCTTCTTCGGCAACCACCCGCCGGCGGTGGGCCACGATCAGATCAAGGGGGCCATCGGCGGTCTTTGGGACTCGATCAAGGGGCTGCGGCACGACTTCAAGAACAGCTGGCCGAGCGGCGATGGCGTCGTCCTCGAGGTGGCGGTCACCTACCACCGCAAGGACGGCAAGGACGTCGTCGTCCCCTGCGTCTCCATCCTCGAGCGCCAGAACGACAAGGTCTCCGAGCTGCGCGTCCACATCGACCTCGCGCCGGTGTTCGCGCCGTGAGCGCCATCAAGACCAGCATCAAGGACAAGGTCGCCATCGTCACCGGCGGCGGCTCGGGGATGGGCCGCGCGACGGCGGAGCTCTTCGCTCGCGAAGGGGCCCGGGTGTGGTCGGTCGACATCAAGGACGAGGCGCCGAGCAAGGAGCCCAACGTCACCACCCGCCCGCTCGACGTCACCCGCGAGGGCTCCTGGAAGGAGCTCGTCGCCGACGTCGAGAAGCGTGACGGCCGCGTCGACATCCTGGTCAACGCCGCCGGCATCGTCGACTACGGCGCGGTGCACGACGTCGATCTCGCCGCCTGGGATCGCACCCTCGCCGTCGATCTCACCGGCGTCATGCTCGGCATGCGCGCGGTCATCCCGGCGATGAAGAAGAACGGCGGCGGCGCCATCGTGAACTTCTCGTCCATCTGGGGCCTGGTCGCCGTGCCCGCGGTCGCGGCCTACCAGGCGGCCAAGGGGGGCGTGATCATGCTGACCAAGAACGCCGCCATCACCTACGCGCCCGACAAGATCCGGGTGAACTCGCTGCACCCGGGCGTCATCGGCACGCCGATGGTGCTGCAGCAGGACCCGGCCTTCAACGCCACGCTGATCGCGCGTACGCCGCTCGGTCGCATGGGGACGCCCGAGGAGCTGGCGCAGGCGGTGCTCTTCCTCGCCTCCGACCAGTCGTCGTTCATGACCGGCGCGGAGCTGGTGGTCGACGGCGGATGGACCGCGCAATGAGCTTGAACCTGAAGTCACATTCGAATCTGCACCCGGGGTCGGGCTCGACCCCTAACAAGCCGGGGTCGGGCTCGACCCCAAACAAAAACGAGGGGTGGTCGCCATGAGTCTCAGCAAGGTTTCCGAGAAGGCGTTCAGCAAGATGGTGGGGTCTGCCGATCCGCAGGCGACGGCCGGCTTCGAGACTGGCGGCGTCATCGTCGACGACGCGCTCCGCCACAAGGTGAAGAGCGCGCTCGCGGGCACCAAGTTCAAGGGGGACATCATCGGCCCCGAGGACGCCGGCTACGAGAAGGCGCGCACCGTGTGGAACGCCATGGTCGACAAGCGCCCCGGCCTGGTCCTGCGCTGCACCTGCACCGACGACGTGGTCGCGGCCGTCAACGTGGCGCGCGCGTACGGCCTCCACCCGTCCATCCGCGCCGGCGGTCACCAGGTCGCCGGCAAGGCGCTCAGCGACGGCGGCCTCACCATCGACATGACCGGCATGCGCACGGTCACCGTCGACGCGGAGAAGCGCCACGTCCACGTGCAGGGGGGCTGTCAGCTGGGCGACGTCGACGGCGAGGCCGCCAAGTACAACCTGGTCGTCCCCGCCGGCATCATGAGCGAGACGGGCGTGCCCGGCCTCGCGCTCGGCGGCGGCATCGGCTGGTTCTCCCGCATGTACGGGCTCACCTGCGACAACTTCGTCTCGCTGGAAGTGGTGCTCCCGAGCGGCGAGGTGATCGAGGTCTCCGACACGCAGCACCCGGATCTCTTCTGGGCGCTCAAGGGGGGTGGCGGCAACTTCGGCGTCGTCACCCGCTTCACCTTCAAGGCCTACTCGTTCGGCCCGAACATGCGTATCGGCGCGGCGCTGCACGACGAGACGACGGCCGCGGCGGCGATGAAGGAGTACGCCCGCATGTACCCGAGCCTGCCGCGCAACGTCGGCTGGCACATCGCGCTCAAGCCGATCATGCCCAAGCTCCCCTTCGTGCCCGACGAGCTGGTGGGGCAGCGGCTGGTGATGTTCATCGCCATGTGGCTCGAGGACTCGGCGGCGCCCGAGGGGGTCGAGTGGATCGAGAAGCTGATCGCCGTCGGCAACCCGAAGGTGAAGGCGATGCGCGTGATGCCCTGGGCGGCCGGCGTGCAGCGCATCATCAACGAGGATTTTGCCGACGGGCATCGCTACTACACCAAGGAAGCGCACGTCGACACGCTGGCCGACGGCTGCGTGGACCGCATGGTGGAGTTCTGGAAGGTGATGCCGATGGACGGCGAGATCGAGATCCTCGGCCTCGGCGGCGCCATCCAGGACGTGCCCGAGGAGGCGACCGCCTTCGCCAATCGCCAGCCCGCGCTGTGGCTCAACTTCGCCATGAAGTGGGACGACGCGTCCAAGGACGCCGAGTACATGGAGATGACCCGGCAGACGGTGCGCGAGCTCGAGCCGTGGACCGGCCGCGGCGTCTACGTGAACATGCTCAACTTCGACGAGAACGACCGCATCGTCGAGGCGTACGGCGGGCCGGAGAAGTACCTCAAGCTGGGGCGGATCAAGGCCAAGTACGATCCGACCAACATGTTCCGCATCAACGCCAACATCGTGCCGCTCACCAACGAAGCGACGTCCTGAAGGGCTGTCGGATACATCAGGTACACAAACGGAACGCCTCGAGGTCCCCCTTCCTGACCTCGAGGCGTTCCAGACCTGGTTCAGCGCCTCACGAGCCGGACGCGATGAGCGTCTGCTGCTCGCCACCGATGAAGACGTGCGTGGCGTCGAAGGCGTAGACCGAGTGCAGTCGGTTGTTGCCAGCCGCCGTCGCGACGGTGGACGTGGCGTCGGTCCAGGTGGCGCCGCCATCGCTCGTGGTGAACAGGAGCGAGCTCATCGAGTCGCCGTTCCAGCCGACGATCCAGCCGTGCAGCCCGTCGGGAGCGAAGGCCGCGGCGCGAAGCAGCGCGTTGGTCGCCGCCGCGGGCTCGGTGGCCAGCGTCCAGGCGGACGTCGCGCCGCTCGAGGCGTTGCTGGACACGTAGATGTAGCCAGTGTTCGTCGTCCCGTTGGTCCCGCCGAAGGCGATGCAGTGATCCTTCGAGGTGCAGACGATCCCGGTGGGCCCCTCGCCGGCGGCGAGCCCGGCGAAGGCGG
>JAMFST010000380.1 GCA_026225435.1 Labilithrix luteola | reverse complement strand
TGGTGCTCGAGTTGGTCGAGCACGCGGCGGCGGCGACGAGGACCGGGGCAAGAATGAGGAGAGGGAGCGCTCGCATGTGGTCACTTCATGGCAATGGGCGGCTCGGCCAGGTTCGCGGGAACGTCGCTCGAGAGCGACTTCAGCCAGGTCACGATCGAGTCAGCCTCGGCGGGCGTGAGGTCGAGGCCGAGCTGGTGTTTGCCCATCGTGTGAACGGCCTCGGTCAGCGTCGCCGCCGAGCCGTCGTGGAAATAGGGGGCGGTGTACTCGACGTTTCGCAGGCTCGGGACCTTGAACATCATTCGATCGGCCTCCAGCCCGGTGACGCGAAAGCGTCCGGTGTCACTCTGGTTGGGCCAGGGCTCGACGACGCCGGCGCGCTCGAACATCGAAGCGCCGAGGAGCGGACCGGTGTGGCAGACCATGCAGCCGACGTTGAGGAACGTGCGCAACCCCTCCTTTTCGGGCTCGGTGAGGGCGTTCTTGTCCCCCGTGAGGTAGCGATCCCAGCGACCGGGGGTGACCAGCGTGCGTTCGAAGGCGCCGATGCAGGAAGCGACGTTGTCCCACGTCATCGGATCGCTCTCACTGGGAAACGCCGCGCGAAACGCGGCGACGTAGGCGGGACTTTGCTTGAGTCGATCCACGACGGCGGCGCCGTTGGACATGGCCATCTCCGCCGGATTCAAGACCGGCATCTTGGCCTGGTCTTCGATGGATCCCGCTCGGCCATCCCAGAATTGACTGAAGTGGCTGGCGGCGTTCAGCACGGTGGGTGAGTTGCGCGCCCCGGCGTTGCCGTCGGTGCCGATCGAGACCGACAGTCCGTCGACGCCGTGATGGGCGAGATCATGGCAGCTGTTGCAGGACAGGTTGCGGTTCTTGGAGAGTCGCGTCTCGTGAAAGAGCGAGCGACCGAGGTCGATCTTGGCGAGGGCCGACGGCGTTGCGTCGCTGTCGGCGTGCTCGGGCAGGGGCTGGAATCGCCGGAGGAGGCGCGGATTGATCTCCACCGCCTCGGGCACAGCGGCGGCCGCGGTCGCGGCGATGGTCACCGCGGGAGCCGGAGCCGGCGTCGGGTCGCTCGACTGTGAGCACGCCGCCACCGACACGACGGCGAGCGCAACGAGGAATCTGTCCATGTTCATCGAAACGGCGCGAGACTCTTGGAGTTTAGTTTTTTTCACAATCAAGACGCGATCGAGGTGATGCTCACGGAGGCGGGCGCCAGCGCGGCGGGCGGAAACTGGAACTTCACGGAGGTGCCCGTGCTCGCGCCGTCGCTGTGGATGTGAACCGATCCGCCGAGCGCCTCGCATGCGGCGCGTACGGCGCCGAGCCCGATACCGCGACCGGACACTTCACTCACTTCGCGGCGCGTCGACAGGCCGTCATGAAAGAGAGCATCTTGCAGCTCGCGCGGATTGGCCGCGGAGCACCCGACCTCTGCGGCTCGCGCCGCCACCGAGTCCCACCCGATGCCGCGCCCGTCGTCGCGGACCTCGATCACGAAGCCTCCGGTGGTCATCTCTGCGCCGAGGGTGATGCTTCCCCGTGACGACTTGCCCAGGGCCTCGCGCTCTTCCGGCGACTCGATCCCGTGATCGGCGGCGTTGCGAACGACGTGGACCAGCGCCCCCCAGAACGGGCCCCAGATCTGGCCGTCGACGCGGGTCGCGTCGCAGCGCTGGATGATCTGGACGTCGGGCTTTCCGAGCCTCGCCGCGACATCGCGGGCGTGGTCGCCGAGGCGCCGCAGGCGTCGCTCCACGGGCTCCAGCGTGAGCGCTCGCACCCGCGCCGCGAGTCGCGACCGACCTTCCCCCTGCGTGATGGCCGCGGCGAGCGACGAGAGCTCCGCGCGATCGACCTCCGCCCGGTCGCGCAAGGGTTCGGTCACCATCGCCACCATCTCCGCGATGGGCTGCCAGCGCTGGACGAGGTCGAGGGTCTCCGAGCGCGAAGGGGCCTCTTCCGTCTCGGCCATCGTGGTCTCGATGTCGTTGCAGGCGCGGCTGACGCTGCCGAGGCCGAACAGCCCGCTATTTCCCTTGAGGGTATGAATGGCTCTCTTGAGATCGACGAGGTCGCCGTCGACGAAGCCAACGATCTTGGTGACCAGCGCCGAGGACTCCTCGAAGAAGTCGGAGAAGCCCTGGCGATCTTCGACCAGCCGCTGGAACGTGTGCAGACGGTCGCGCTGCATCTCCTCGATTCGCGCGCGTTCGACCTCGCTCGTCACGTCGGAGATGATGATCAGGACCGAGTCGACCTCGCCGCGGGCGAAGATGGGCTGGTACTCGAGCCGGTAGCAGCGCTGGTTGCTCTGCAGCGTCTTGGGGAGCTGATCGAGGACGACCTCGAGCGGGAGCACGTCGTCGAGCAGCGCCTCCCAGCCGATCGCGAACCATTCGGCCGCCGTGGGATCCGACGGCGCGATGTACGCACCGAAGCTCACGCCCGCCGCCGGCTCGCCGAACCAGCGGTCCACGATGTTCGATCGTTCGGCGCCGACGACGCCGTGGCGATCGAGGGTGAGGAAGCCCTGACCCACGTTGTCGAGCACGAGGCGCATCTGCCGGTTGCGCGCGGCGAGCTCGGAGGTGCGTTGCTCCACGAGAAGATCCAGCCGCTGCTTCTCCGTCGCCGCCGACTCGGCGATGTGGGCGACGAGCTCCTGGATGTTCCGGAGCATCGCCGCGAAGGAGCGCGAAAGCTGGCCCGCTTCGTCGGCGGAGGGGTCGACCGTCACCACGACGTCGAGCTCTCCCTTCGCGACCGCCTTCGTCGCTTCCGCCAGCACGCGTATGCGTCGCGCCAGCGAGCGCCCGATGAGCCACGCGCCGGCAAAACCAAACAGGAGATCCGCCACGCCGATGAGCAGCGACAGGCGCCGAATGCGGGCGCACTCGAGCTCGAGCCGCTCGGTCGAAAGCTCGAGGACCAGGAGGCCGCGCGGCCCCTCCCGCGACACGACGGGGGCGGTGTAGCGAATCATGGCGGCCGTCGTCTCGAGCGAGGCTGCGTTCGTCACCCGCGGAGGGACGAGGCTCGTGGGCTCGCCGAAGACGTGGAGCTGGCGACCGCCGGCGCCGAAGAGGACGATCCCGCGGACGGCGTGATCCTGGGCGAGGGCATCGAAGGTCTCGCGCGCCGTCTCCCGGTCGTCGAAGGCCACCGCGGGCTCGACCTCGCGGGCGACGAGGTCCCCGTAGCTGCGCGTCTTGTCGACGAGCTCCTGGAGCGCGGCTGCGCGCTGCACCCGGGGAAGGAAGATCGTGAAAACGGCGACGATGACGACCGTGAGCGCGAAGATCAGCGCCGAGAGCTTGGACTGGATCGAGTCAGGCCGCATTTGCGACCTCGACGAGAGTGCGAACGCCCAGTGCCCGCGAGACATACTCGAGCTGCGTCTGGGTGAGACGCGTTCCGCCCCGGAGAAGAAGCGCACCGGAGGCATTCAGGAGATCGTGAGCCAGCACCATCCCTTCGAGCAGCGACGAGGCGGGGACGAGGTCGTTGCTGACTACCCTCAGCTCCGTGTCGAAGTGGATTCGCATGGTTCCCGAGCCGAGGACCCACGCCCGGCGCCCCCGTACCTGGCGAGCCGGGCCCGTCGACAGCACGGCGTCCTTCGGAATTCCGATGGTGAACGTCTTGCCTTCGACCGCCGCGAGACGCTTGAACGATCCGGCGGCGGCATTGGCGATCTCTCGCATCAGATCTCGCATGACGTCGGGCCCGGGAGCGGAATCCCCGAGGAGAGTCGTCGCGAGCTCGGCGGCCGAGGAGAGCTCCGCGGCCACGCGGATATCGACCTGGAGGTTCTCCGCCGCGAGGTGGACCGGGATGTAGGCGATGTACATGCTCTCCGTGATGTTGGCCGTGTTTTCCGCGATGGCGAATGGCGTGCCGAGCATGTCGGAGATCTCGGACGACATCGTGGAATCCAGCGTGCGCCAGGCCTGCAGGGCGCAAGGGTCCGCGGCGGCATCGTCCTGCATCGTTCCGCCGAAGACGCGCATGGCCCACTTGCGAATCCGGTTCATCCCATCGACGCGGGCCACCAGCTCGTCCCGCGCCATCGGCTTGCGAATGAAGTCGTCGGCGCCGGCCTGGAAGGCTTCGCCGGCGTCCCCCGGCAACGCGCGAGACGCGGTGGCCAGGATGAACGTGCGGACGTTTCCTTCGCGTGCGCGTACCCGCTTGATGAGCTCGGTGCCGCTGCGTCCCGGCGCCACGAGCTCGACGACGAGCACGTCGACGTTCTTCTCGGTGAGGACGTTGAGGGCGGTTGTCGTGTCGGCGAGGACGATGACCTCGTGACGACACGCGGTGAGAGTTCGCGCGGTGTTCTCGCGCTCCTCGCGATTGGGGTCGACGACGAGGATTTTCATGATGCGCTCCTTGGGTCAGGCGGCCTTCGCCGCCATCAGCTTGCGCACGGTGGCCACCAGGAGCTCAGCCTTCAAGGGCTTGATCATCCAGCCCTTTGCGCCGAGCTCCTTGGCGCGCTTCACCAGCTCGATCTGCGCCTCCGTCGTCAGCATGAGGACGGGCATCTCGCGCAACGCCTCGACCTGGCGCATGCGCTCGAGGAGCTCGAGCCCGCCCATGCGCGGCATGTTCACGTCGCTGACGACGAGAATGACGTTGGGCTCCTCGGTCAGCTTCTCGAGAGCCTGCACGCCATCTACGGCCTCGATCACCTCGAAGCCAGCCGCAACGAGCGTGCGCTTCAGATGAGTACGGACGACCATGGAGTCGTCCACGACGAGAATTTTCGGGTCCATCGTTCTTTTCCTCTTGTCCCTTCGTGCGCGCAGCGGGCGCGTTTGCCGCGTCGCTCGGCGATTCGAACCTTCACTGGAACGGCAATTTTCCGCGGAGCTTAAGGAGGCGAGGCAGGAACTGCGCGGTCGACGGCTGCCGGCTGCGCGCCGGACTTGCCGCACGCCGCGCACCCGCGCGCACACCAGATCCGCGTACTCGGCGTCGGTGCCGGATCCTCCTCGCCGATGATGCCTTCGCTCACGAGCATGGCGCCGATCGGTTCGGGCTCGAGGCCAGGTCCGCCTAGACGACGGAAGGTTTTACCCGCGTGCGACTCGGAGCCGCCCCGGCGTCACGGCGTGGGGCGAGAGCCTGCCCCCGGCCCAGGCAAAGGTACCGACGACACCATGGCGCCGACGAGCACGAGCCGGAGCGTGAGCTTCGCGCGCCCGCCATACACGGGAGATGCGCCTCCGAAGGTCATAGCCTACAACGGGCGCCGCTGCTCTCGGCGGATGCAGCAGCGGGATTCAAGTACCAACCTTCGCGAACAGTTTCACCACGGCTGTCATGTTGAGATCCCCGAGGTGCTCGCTCATGGCCTGCTGGAACACGCCGCGCACCGCGCCGACGGTCGGCACGGAGGACTCTCCGCCCGCCGTCTTCACGGTATACTGGAGGTCCTTGAAGAGGAGCTTGATGGGGAAGCGCGACGCGAAGTCGCCGCTCAGCATGGAGTCCGTATCGCTGGTGAGGTGAGGGTTCCACAGCGGCGTGGCTGCCACCGCCTGCAGGACC
>JAMFST010000033.1 GCA_026225435.1 Labilithrix luteola | reverse complement strand
GGTCGTCGACGGGCTCACGGACGGGCCGTTCAAGCACGCCTCGTTCACCCGCGAGGATCTGCAGGAGATCGAGTACGCCAGCCTGCTGCACGACTTCGGCAAGATCGGCGTGCGCGAGAAGGTCCTGGTGAAGGCGAAGAAGCTCGAGGACTACGAGCTCGGCGTCATCCGCTCACGCTTCGATTTCGTGTCGCGCACCTTCGAGGCGGAGACGCTCAAGAAGAAGCTGATCGCGCTCGAAGCGGGAGCGCCGCGCGAGCACCTCGACGCGCTCGATCGCGAGCTCGATCTGCGCCGCGCGGAGCTCGAAGGGGCCTACGCCGCCATCCTCGGCGCGAACGAGCCGACGGTGCTCGCCGCGGGGGACTTCGCCCGCATCGAGGAGCTGGCGCGGCGCACGTACGTGGACCTGCAGGGGAGCGCGCATCCGCTGCTCACCGCGAGCGAGACGGTCGCCCTGTCGGTGAAGCGCGGCAGCCTCACGGAGGCGGAGTTCGACGAGATCCGCTCGCACGTGACCCACACCTACCGGTTCCTCCAGCAGATCCCCTGGAGCAAGGCGCTCAAGCGAGTGCCGCTGATCGCCGGCGCGCACCACGAGCGCCTGAACGGCACCGGCTACCCGAACCGGCTCGCCGCCACCGACATCCCCCTGCAGTCCAAGATGATGAGCATCGCCGACATCTTCGACGCGCTCACCGCCAGCGATCGCCCCTACAAGCGGGCCATTCCCATCGAAAAAGCGCTCGATATCCTCAATTTCAGCGTGAAGGACGGGCACGTCGACGCCGACCTGGTGAAGATCTTCTCGGCCGGGAAGCTCTGGGAGCGGCCTGCGTAAGGGTTGACGCAACGTGTCGCGTCACAGGATCGTCGCACAGCTTTGCCGTGTCCGCCTCGGGCGGGCGAGTACCTAGCTCGCACCATGCGCAAGCGTCTCGCGTTCACGTCGACAGCCGGACTCTCCATCCTCGCGGCTTCTCTCTTCACCGCGCTTCCCGCGTTCGCCCAGCCGAACGGGCAGCCGGCAGACGCCGCTCGCGCGCTCGACCAGAGCGCCGCACCGACCGATCCGGCGGGCTCGACCCCGCCTGCCTCCTCGGCGAACCCGTCCACCAACACCGGCATCCAGCTCACCACGCTGAAGATCATGCTCGACAAGGGCGTCATCTCGCAGGCCGAGTACGACTCCGCGATGGGCGACCTGAAGGAGTCGGTCGGCGCCACCGTCGCGCCCGACGCGGCCACTGTGATGTTCGGCAAGTGGGCCACGACCTTCTACGGCTTCGTCGAAGCCGACTACGCTTACGACAGCACCGAGAGCTTCACCGAGTTCCCCGGCAACGGCAAGGTGGCGCGCCCCGGCACCTACGCCGGTGACCACGGACGCTCGCAGATCAGCATCCGCAACACGCGCCTCGGCTTTCGCATGAAGGCGCCCGAGTACCATGGCATCCGCGCCAGCGCGCAGATCGAAGCGGACTTCCTCGGCAACCAGCCCGCGACTGGCTTCAACGGCGACGGCGCCACGGCCTCCACCATCAGCGAGAACAACTTCTTCAACAACCCGACCTTCCGCGTCCGTCACGCCAACCTGCGCCTCGAGACGCCGGTGGTCGACATCCTCTTCGGACAGTACTGGGAGCTGTTCGGCTGGCAGTCGGTCTACCACCCCAACACCGTCGAGATCCAGGGCGTGCCCGGGCAGGTGTACTCGCGCACCGCGCAGCTCCGCATCTCCAAGACGGTGAGGTCGAGCGCGCTCAACTTCGAGGCCGCGGTCGCCGCGCTTCGCCCGCCGCAGCGTGACTCGGCGACGCCGGAAGGGCAGGCGGGCATCCGCTTCTCGTCCGACAAGTGGACCGGCTACCACACGTCCGGAGCCACCGGCAGCGCCATCCAGCCCGTCTCCCTCGCCGTCACGGGCGACCTGCGCAACTACAGCGTGCAGGATTTCACCACCAAGGGCTACGCCAACAAGGTGACCAGCGCGATCGCCATCGACGCGTACATCCCGATCATCCCCGCGTCGGCCGGCCACAAGGGCAACTCGTTCAACATCTACGGCGAGCTCGTCACCGGCTATGGCGACGCGGACGTCTACTCGAGCCTCAACTCCGGCGTGACCAACGCCAGCCGCACCACCGGCACCGGCGCCGCGGCGACCACCGCCCCGTTCGCCAACAACGTCGATCCCGGCCTCGTGGTCCTCGACAACGCCGGCGGCCTGCACGCCATTCAGTACACGACCGGCTACGTCGGCGCGGAGTACTACCTGCCCGGCACCGACGGGAAGTACTGGGTCTCCGGCAACTACTCGCACGTCACGTCGGCGAACGCGCACTACTACACGGGTGCGGGCTACGCGAAGGCGACGGCCGTGATCAGCGACACCGACTGGTTCGACGTGAACCTCTTCGGCGACATCACCCCGGCGGTGCGCCTCGGCTTCGAGTACGCGAACTTCAACAACCAGTACGTCGACGGTGGCCACGCCATCAACCACCGGTTCCAGCTGAGCGCGTTCTACATCTTCTGATTCACGGACCGCTGCGCGGTCCTAGAATCAGGACGGGCCTAGTGGGACGCACGACGGGCGGACCCAGGCCGTCGCCACAAATGTGACCTTTGCGGGTGCGGCGCTCTAGCGTCGTGCCCGCATGTCTCTCGTCCGTATGTCGGTGGCTCTCGCGGTGGTGCTCTGCGTCGTGGGTGCAGCGCGCGCGGCGCACGCGGAGGATCCGGTCGCCACCAGCGGGACCGATCTGCTGCCGCCGAGCGCGCCGGCTGCCGGGGCGCCGCAGGGGAGCGCCGATGTCGCCGCGTTGCAGGCGCGGCTCGATCAGGTGGAGGCGCGGCTGCGAGCGGCGGAGCGGTCGCAGAAGACGCGGACCGACGGGGAGCAGCACTGGTACGACCGGCTGCGCATCACCGGCTTCGTGCAGCCGCAGCTGGTGTGGCAGTCGACCAACGCCGCCGGGTCGCCGAACCTGATCAACGGGGCGCTGCCGCCGGGCGTCACCGCCAACCAGACGACGGCGCTCGCCGATGGCACCACCACCAATCCGGACACGTTTCGCCTGCGTCGCGCGCGGCTCAAGATCGAGCTGGCCCCGACCGACTACGCGCGGCTCGTCTTCGAGATCGATCCGACGCCGCCGATGGCCGGGCCGCGCAGCTTCGGCGGCGCCAGCACGCTCATGCGACAGGTGGAGGCGGAGGGGATCACGCGCCTCACCGACGACGCCGTCGTCGTCTGGGGGGCCGGCATCTTCCGCATCCCCTTCGGCTACGAGGTGCAGCAGTCCGACGCCGATCGCCCCTTCATCGAGCACTCGTGGGGCGAGCAGAACATGATGCCCGGCGAGTACGACACCGGCGCGCGGGCCGACCTGACCATGTTCCACAGCCACCTGCACGCCACCTACGCGCTGGTGAACGGGGTCATGGAAGGCGAGTCGTCGTTCTCGGTGGTGCCCGATCTGAATCAGGGGAAGGACTCGATCGGTCGGCTCAACTGGGACTTCGGGCCGGCCGACGTGGGCGTCTCCGGGTACGCGGGGCAGGGGCAGGTGGTCGACGGGACGGCGCTCCGCTTCAAGAACTTCCGCCGCGACGCCTTCGACCTCGAGGCGGCCTTCCACCAGAAGCTCGCCAAGTCGCTCGGCTGGACCCGCGCGTACGGCGAGGCGATCTTCGGCACCAACATGGACCGCGGCGTCCTCTACGGCGCGGCGACGCTTCCGGCGATCCCGACGCCGATCAGCTCCGACGTGCAGAGCCTGCACGAGCGCAGCACCTGGATCCGCGTGGAGCAGGACCTCACCCACTGGGCCACGCTCGGGCTGCGCTACGATTTCTACACGCCGGACAGCGCGATCAAGAACGACGGGCGCGACACCTACGGCGTGGTCGGCGTGGTGCACTTCTCGCGCGGGCTGCAGCTGATGGCCGAGTACGACTACGCCATCGACAACGTGCACGCGGCCGGGACCACGGCGCCGTCGCGGCACATCAACACCGGGTCGGGCGTGCTGCAGGCCAGGTTCTAGGAGCGACTGGCCGCGAGGAGCACGGCGCGGACGTTGGCGAGATCGCTCACGCCGACGATGACGCCGCCCCCCTCGGTGAAGGCGGCGTCGACGAGGGCGCCCACGGATGCGGACGGATCCGCGGGCGCCGCCGTGATCGCGGCGTCGATGGCGGGACCGAGAGCGTCGACGCGATCCGCCGAGGCGAAGATCTCCCCACCGAAGCGGAGCTCGCCGCCGGCGTCGCGCCCCGCACGGAGCGGGCCCATCGCCTCGTCGAGCGATGCGCCCCACGGGGCGGTGTCGGCGGGTGGAGCTGCGTCGGCGGGATCGTCACGGGTCGCGCCGAGCGCGGAGCCGAAGGTCGTCTCGAAGGCGCGGACGATCGCCTCGGCGAAGCGCGCGGGATCGGTGAGATGCGCCGGCGCCAGGCCACGGTGGCTCGCGCGTGACGGTTCGCACCAGTCGTCCGCGCCGGGGACGATCACCTCCAGCGCCGCGCGTCCGCTCTCGGCATGATGAGCAAACCCGGCGAAGGCGATGGGGCGACGCGAAAGCTCGCGCGGACCGGCGATCCAGTCGCGCCCGAAGAAGGCGCCGCCGAGAGCGCGGAGCACCGGGCGCACGTGGCGGTTCACCAGGCTCGCCGGTGTGCAGGGGACCAGCGCGTCGGCGCTCGCCAGCGAGAGGAGCACGTGGACGTCTCCGCCCCCGAGATGAACGTGGGTTCCACCGGAGGCGCGTCGCAACCGCGGCGCATCGGGATGGAACCCGGCGGCATCCGGCTCGCGCTGGAAGCGACCGAGGAGCACCGCGCTCTCCCCCGCCGCGATCGTCGACACGGTCAGCTCCGCCGCGAACCCCGCCGGCAGCGGCCGAGTCAACACGTTCCACGAGCGGCGCGCGACCTCCGCGGCGCTGGCATCGCGCCTCACCAGCGACACGTCGCCCGCGTCGCCGGGCTCGGCGTGCCGTTGTCGTCCATCGCCTGGTAGAGCGCGCCGGTGTGGTCGATGACCACCGCCTCGTCGTTCAAGATGCCCGGCACGGCGATCGGCGAGACGCCGCCGGTGCTCTCGTCGACGACGTACGCCTGCGAGCCGCCGTGCAGGTTGGTGGTGACGACGAGCGCCTCGCTGGCCGGCCCGTCCACGCTGCCGAAGGCGCAGTCGGAGAGCGAGTCGTGCCGCAGCGGAAGGACCAGCGGCGGGTGCACCTGATCGATCTCCAGCCGGTCCCCGGTCATCGAGAGGCAGTAGAGCGCCCCCTCGGCGCGGCTGGCGGCGTATCCCACGCAGCGGGGCCGCTTCCCCGCGGGCGCGCCGGTCACCGCGCCGCGCAGGCACAGCCCCTCGTAGTTCTTGCCGCAGTTCACGTCGTCGACGATGTCGCAGACGAAGGGGGCCGGGCCGAGCGGGTACGCCGGATCCTTGCGCGAGAGGCCGCCGCGCCCGTTCGGCACCATGTCGAGCACGAAGCCGGCCGACGTCAGCGCGTACAGATGTCCAGCGCGCCAGGCGAGCCCCTCGGTGTCGTCGCCGGCCTTCTTGTCGAGCGGCAAGGTGAGCGCGCGGCTCGGC
>JAMFST010000379.1 GCA_026225435.1 Labilithrix luteola | reverse complement strand
TGATCACCAGCGGCCCGAGCCGGCGTGATCCGCGGTCGTGCAGCTCGCGGGCGACCACCTTCTTGCCGACCCCGCGCTCTCCGGTCACCAGCACCGGCGCGTCGCTGACGGCGAGGCAGCTCACCCGCTCGCGCAGCTGCTTCATCACGAGCGAGGTCCCCACCATCGCCTCGGCGCTGGCGATCGTGTGTGCGGGCTCGACGAGCAAACGGTCCATGGGACGTCCTCTTGCATCGATCAACGGTTTGCTCTCGAGGGCGCTTAAGCGCCTCCGGGCCGATTCTTGCGGGTAAGCCCCCTGGGCGACCTTCGGGAGCCCGTGCCGTGTGCTACCCAGCACACGGCCATGAGCACCTCCAGCTCGATTCGCCACCTGTTCTACTCCGCGTTCCTCTTCGGGCTCGCGTGTGGCGTGTCGCTGGCGCTCACCCCGCTCCTCATCGAAGGAGAGTTCGGCAAGGCGTCGCTCGGCCCGCTCGCCGTGGCCAACGCGCTCGGCATCGTCGCCTTCGCCATCCCGGCCTCCTGGCTCGCCAAGCACGTCTCGCCGAAGAACGCGCTCGTCGTCTTCCTCGCCTCCTACGCGGTCTTCGACGGCTGCCTCCCCTTCGTCCACGGCGAGTACGCGGTCGCCGGGGTTCGCTTCTTCGACGGCGCCTGCTCGGTCGGCGTGTGGATCTGCTCCGAGACGCTGCTCCTCGCCCAGACCCGCCTGAACGAGCGCGACAAGGCGAACCTCACCAGCCAGTACGCCGTCTGGCTCGCCAGCGGGTACGTCGGCGGATCCATCGTCGCCAACCTGACCAACGCCCACGGCGGCGCCGTCCTCGCGTATCCCGTGTCCGCGGCCATCGCCGCCCTCGGTGCGCTCTACGTCGCCATCTTCATCCACGTCCCCCACACGACCACCCATGCCGCCGGCCTCGCCGACGAGGCGATCCGTGGTGGCGAGCCTGCGCTCCCCGACGCGAAGGTCGCGGCCGAGATGTCGCTCCCGAGCCTGCTCGTGCGCATCCGTTGCTCGGTCTTCGCCGCCTTCGCCTACGGCTACTTCCAGGCCGCGGTGGTCATCTTTCTCCCCATCTATCTCATGGAGAACAAGGGGATCGCCGAGAACAAGGTGACGCTCCTGCCCGGCATCTTCTGCCTCGGCATGCTGCTCGTCTCCAACCCGGTCGGCCGCCTCGCCGATCGCTTCGGGCACCTGCTGGTGATGCGCGTGCTGGCCGGCTTCGGGCTGTGCATGGTGCTCGGCTTCGTGGCTCTCTCCGACTGGCGCGCCATGCACGCCGCCGTCTTCCTCGCCGGCGCCTCGCTCGCCGCCATGTCCCCCATCGCGCTGGCGCTGGTCGGCTTCGTCGTCCCCGCGCACCAGTATTCGCGCGCGAACGGCATCTACAACCTGTTCTACGCCTCGGGCATCCTGATGGGGCCGCCCATCTCCGGCTGGATCTTCACTCGCTTCGGCGGCCCGGCGATGCTCGAGCAGCTCACCGCGCTGTGGGCAGCCTTCGCCATCTTCGCCTGGGTCAACGCCGGCGACGATCCGGCCCACGCCCGCGCCCTCGCGAAGAGCGCCGCCCGGGCGTAGCGGTTCAGAGATGTGACGTGAGCGTCGGCACCAGCGAGAGCGCGGCGCCGACCTTCGGCTCGATGGAGAACATGTAGTTCCCCCACAGCGGGCCAGCCGCCCACCAGGACCAGCCGGCCCACGCGTCCTGGTGCTGATCGAGGTACGACAGCGTCGGATCGAGCCAGCCGGCGCAGGAGGAATCGGTGGAGACCGCGAGCTCGGCGAGGAAGCCCTTCTTGTGGTTCGCCTCGAGCCAGGCGGTCGCCGCGGCGAGCCTCTGGGGCCCGCTGGGGCCGCTGCACACCGCGCTCGTCCCCGACGAGTCGGAGTCGAAGTACTGGTGCATCTCGAACATGTAGTTCTCGAGCGGGTCCTTCACGCCGAGCATCACGTCGGAGTTGGCGGTCCCGTAGTCGTCCGCGCTGGTCCACGAGGCGGCGCCCGTCCAGCCGTTGCCGGGGACGAAGATCAGGTTGGTGGCGCCGGTCGCGCGGATGCTGGCGATGGCGGTGTTGGCGTCGGCCAGCCACAGCTCGGTCGCCATGGTGTTCGGCTCGTTCATCAGGCCGAAGATGACCTTCGGGTCGGCGCTGAACTTCGTGGCCAGCAGGCTCCAGAAGTCGCCGAAGTCGGCGGCGGTCGGGTGCGACTTGCCGTCTCCGCCGCCGATGACGGCGCCGTTGTAACGAGCGAAGTCCTGCGGATCGAGGTCGACGTAGGCGCCCTTGGCGGTCGCGTAGGCGACGATGGTGGCGAGGCGCGCGAGCTCGGTCGAGTCGAGGCTCTTGCTCCCGAGCATGGACTGCAGCCGCTCCCACAGGAAGCCGATGCGGAAGAAGCGGAAGCCCTCCGCGTAGAGCGCGTCGACCTCGGCGGTGGTCGGGTACTCGTAGTCGGTGCCGACGACGCCGGGGAGCGTCTGCGGGCTCCACTCGCCGCCGGCCAGGTTCACGCCGCCGGTGAACGAGGTGATCGAGGGCCCGGTCGGCGTCGTCGGAGCACTGCCGGTCGACGAGTCGCCGGAACCGCCGCTGCTGCCGCCGCTACCTCCGTCGCCGCTCGCACCGGCACCGCCGTCAGCGTCGCTGGAGTCGCTGGAGTCGCCGGACCCCGAGCTGCTCGAGCTCGAGCCGCCGCTGACGCTCGAGGCGTGCGACGACGAACCACCGTCACTCGTGGGAGTCGTGACCACCTTCTGCTCGGAGGAGAACCCCTCCTCGCCCGCAGGGCCGACGCAGCCCGCCATCGCGAGCGCGGACACGATGGTGGCGGCACCCGCGAGGGCGCTCGTCGCCAGGAACAGACGCATGCCGAGACCCTACGGTTCGATTTCCGATGACGCGAGTTGTCGACCATCGAATGGAAGGACCTTCGCCGCGTGCCTCCGACAGCGTCCGCATCGGGCCCACGTGTAAGCAAGCGCTCGCCCAGATCGCTTCGGCCGCGTACGATTGCAGCCGCATGCCGTTCTTCCAGACCGCCCCCTCGCTCGGTAACCAGCTCACCCAGGACCGCGTCCTCACCAGCTTCCTGCGCCGTCACCTGCCGCCGGAGATGGCCAGCGTGGTCACGCCGAAGCTGCAAGCGCTCGGCGAGCGCGCCGGCGGCGAGCTGTACAGGAAGTACCTCGAGCAGCAGCACCTCGAGCCGACGCTCACGCAATGGAGCGCCTGGGGCGAGCGCATCGACCGCATCGACGTGACGCCGCTGTGGGAGGACTTCAAGACGATCTTCGCCGAGGAGGGGATGATCGCCACCCCGTACGAGCGCGCCTACGGCGAGCACTCGCGGCTTTACCAGATGGCCATGGTGTACCTGCTGGAGCCGTCCTCGGGCGTCTTCTCCTGCCCGCTGGCGATGACCGACGGCGCCACCAAGACCGTGCTCGCGAGCGGGACCAAGGAGGTCATCGATCTGGCCTACCCGCACCTCGTCAGCCGCGATCCGGCCAAGGCGTGGATGAGCGGGCAGTGGATGACGGAGCGCACCGGCGGCTCCGACGTGGCCATCAGCGAGGCGACCGCGAAGCAGGACGCGGACGGCACCTGGCGTCTGTACGGCACCAAGTGGTTCACCAGCGCGACCATCTCGCAGATGGCGCTGACGCTCGCGCGCCCCGAGGGGAACCCGCCGGGCGGCGCGGGCTTGGCGCTCTTCTACGTCGAGCTGCGCAACGCCGACGGGACGATGAAGAACATCCAGGTGAACCGGCTGAAGGACAAGCTGGGGACCAAGATGGTGCCGACCGCGGAGCTGACGCTCGACGGGACGCCGGCCATCCCGCTCACCGGGTTGAAGGACGGCATCAAGCACATCACCCCGATGCTGTCGGTGACCCGCACGTGGAACTCGGTGGCGGCGGTCTCGGGGATGCGGCGCGCGGTGGCGCTGGCGCGTGACTACGCCAACCGGCGGGTCGCCTTCGGGGCGAAGCTGATCGACAAGCCGCTCCACCTCGACACGCTCGCCGGCATGCAGGCCGAGCTCGAGGGGGCGTTCCACCTCACGTTCCGCGCGGTGCAGCTGCTCGGCAAGGACGAGGCGAAGACGCTCGACGACGGGGAGGAGGCGCTGCTCCGCCTGATCACCCCGCTCGCCAAGCTGACGACCGGCAAGCAGGCGGTGGCCATTGCCAGCGAGGCGCTCGAGTCGTTCGGCGGCGCGGGCTACATCGAGGACACCGGGCTGCCGCACCTGCTGCGTGACGCGCAGGTGCTGCCGATCTGGGAAGGCACGACCAACGTGCTGTCGCTCGACGTGCTCCGGGCGCTCGCGCGCGGGACCTCGCTCGACGTGGTCGACCACGAGGCGCGCCGTTGCCTGAAGAACGCCGAGGCGAGCGGGTGCATGGCGCCGGCGCGCGCGGTGGCCGGAGCGCTGGCGCACGCCCGCAGGTGGCTCGAGTCGGCCAGCATGAGCGGCCCGCAAGCGATCGAGACCGGCGCCCGCCGCTTCGCGCTCACGTTGGGTCGCAGCCTGTCGCTCGCGCTCCTCGTCGAGCACGCGGCCTGGGCGCTCGAGGCGGAGAACGATCCGCTCCCGGCGATGGCGGCGCGCCGGTTTGCCCGACACGGCGTGGACCTGCTGAACAGCGAGGAGAACGCGGCGCCCGACGAGGAAGCGCTGGCGCTGGGACGCGATCGGGGCTGACAAGATTCGGTGCGCGCTTCGTCAAGCCCGGACCCCGCGCGTTGACGCATGACTACGAGGCGTGTTCGGTCGTGGACATCTGCTTGCGCGCCTCGAAGCAGAGACGGCCGAGCGCAAGCGGGCGGTCACACTCGCTCTCGAGCCATTGCCGCCCCTCGGCAGCGGTCTCGACAACCATCGTCCTCTGTTCGGCCGTCGATGGCTTCATCCAGTTCATCGCCACGAGGACGCCGCGATACAGCGCGCTCGTCGTGACGAGAGCTATCCGGACGGGGCCGGCTTCAGCCTTGAAGTCGGCAAAGCGCCTTCGCCACTTCGCGTTCGGGCCGTCGCCCTCGCCGAATGCCAGGATGGCCACTGCGGCCCCCCGAGCGTGCCGGCGGAGCGACCGCAGTGCCGCAACCAGGCGCTCGTTGTCCTCATCCGTTGGGGGAGGGCCTCGCCGCCGTATCACGACGAGCGACACGGTGGCGTCGTCATAGGCGAAGCTCAACATCTCCGTCCGAGAGAACGGCCATGTCGCCTCGAGAATTAAGAGCCGCGAAGTGATCGATGTCAGTGTGGCCATCCGCGCGAATCGGGACGGCGGAGCGTTCACTGCTTCGAGGACTACTCGAAGCTCATGAACTCGATCGTGCCATCACCCCGCTTCGATGAGCCGGAATCTTCGAGAGACACCGTGCTTCGCCAGCGCGTGTACCACGGAGACCGACCGGCCACGGATGCCAGGAAGCGAACGACACCGGATCGCTCCGCCAGCAGGTCCGTCGACGTGATTGGTGCGCCCTCGCGGACAAAACTGGTCGACACGGCGTGGGGCGCGCTCAAGGAGACGCTCGACGCGCGTGACTCGGGGTGCTTCGGGTCGTTGTTCCCGGTCGCCGCACTCTCCACGAACCGAACGGCCCCCCCGTGAGCCTCGGCCACCACTCCGTCCTCTCCCGCCACGTAGAGCAGCGGCAAGGACACCTTTCCGCGCCCGTCTGCCGGGCGCAGCTCCGCCATCACGACGGTGCGTCCGTCGACGTCGCCACGCCCCCACCACCAGCTCCGCATGAGGTTCCAGGGCGGGACGTTTCCCCAGTTGTGGTCGTGGTAGCCGCTCCCCGAGAAGGGGATCGTTCGGCCGTCGAGCGTGATGGTTCCAGAAAGGTTCCCCTTGGGTACGGCAACGACCCACGCAAAGAAGTCACCGTCACTGCTCATCACGCCCGTGCCGGGTCGATAGGAGGCGACCTGTCGATCGAGTCGGAGCTCGCACCCCAGGCCGCTCGTGTCGTTCGGGGACACGAGGATCGTGTAGTGCGCGAGGTCTCCCTCGAAGTGATTCTGCCCGATCCG
>JAMFST010000378.1 GCA_026225435.1 Labilithrix luteola | reverse complement strand
CCGGCGACGTCCCGGAGCGGCGAACGCTTGCGGCGACGCTCCTGCAGCTCCTTCTCGCTCCCGCCGTCGAAGTCGATGAAGACGAAGTCGTTCCCCGTGTAGAGCACCTGCTCGAGGTGCAGATCGCCGTGGTTGCGCATGCGCAGCGCGGTCAGGCGCACGTTGAGCAACGGCTCGAAGCGCTGGAAGATGTGCGCCTCGTAGTCGATGACCGCGCGCGCCAGCGGCTGCGCTTCCGGCGACAGGTGGTCGAGGTGCGCGCGCAGGGTGCGCAGCACCACGCCGCCCAGGTTGCGAAGCGACTGGTAGAGCGAGCGCCGGTCGAAGGAGCTGTACGGCTCCGGCTCGAACGCCTCCCCTCCCCCGATCGCCAGCGCGCGGTGCAGCTCGGCGGTGCGGCGGCCGAGCAGGCGCGCCGAATCGAGGTACGCGCTCATGCGAGTGCGCACCGCCTCGGGCGGCGTCTCGTGCGCGAGCGCCAGCAGCGGAGCCGTCGGCAGCGCCGGCGGGACCTCGTCGCGCGCGCCGGTGAGAACCCCCTCGAAGAAGCGACTCAGCTCGCCGCGCGAGTAGCGCCAGCCGGTCCCCTGGTTGGGGATGAACGTCTCGAGCACGCCGAGGGTGATCGGCTCGCGACGCGGACGCCGCAGCTCGATGGTGCCCAGCGGGGGGGCCACCAGCGTCGGCGCCTGCGCGGCGATGTGCTTGGTGAGCTCGATCTCCGGGTTGATGCCGTCGTCGAGGCGGCGGAACAACTTGAGCAGCGCCTTGTCGCCGTACTGGATGGCAGCGTTGGTGTGCTCGGCGTTGACCAGGCGCGGATCGGCGCCGTCGATATCCGGCAGCGGGGCGAAGCTGACGCCGATCCCCTCGCCGAGGGAGCCCGCCGCGTGCAGCCCCTGGGTGATCACGCGCAGGAGCGCTTGCGCCGCGTCGCCGACCTCGGTCGCCTCGACGAGGTAGCTCTCGGCATCGCCGCTGCGCAGGATGGCCACCACCGAGGCGCCGGCTGGCCGCGTGTCGGTGATCGCCAGCGGGATGAGCACGGTGTGCGGATCGGAGTCACTCAGCTCGATGCGGACGACGACCAGGTGCAGCCCGGCGCCGGCCTCGGTGAACGGAAGGATGTCGACGACGCGCATGCCGGTGAAGGCGCGCGGGTTACGCAGCAGACGGCCGCGCGCGTCGAGGAAGGCGGGCAGCACGTCGTCGAGCACCGCGGTGCCGGCGAAGACCCCCTCCGGCCTGGCCAGCTCGATGCTCGGCGGCTCGTAGGCCGCGGTCGTGCGCGGTCCGTCCTCGTGCGCCTGGATGGACTCGAGCGAGAACCAGAAGAACGAGTGCGGCCCGACCGTCACGATGTACGGCTGCTTGCCGATCGTGGGAAACGCCGTTCGACCGAACAGCTCGATGGGCGAGAAGCCCTCGAACTTCGCCAGGTCCAGCTCCACGTACTGCGGGAAGCGCGAGAGGTTCAGGACCACGAGCACCTTCTCGTCCTCGTACTCGCGGGTGAAGGCGACGATGCGCGGGTTGACCGGGTGGAGGAACTCGATCGAGCCGCGGCCGAACGCCTTGAAGCCGCTGCGCAGGGCGATGAGGCGCTTCATCCACCAGAGCAGCGAGCTCGGGTTCTCCTGCTGCGCTTCGACGTTGATCGACTCGTAGTGGTACTCGGACGTCATCATGACCGGCAGGATCAGCTTCTGCGGGTTGGCCCGGGAGAAGCCAGCGTTGCGGTCGCCGGTCCACTGCATGGGCGTGCGCACGCCGTTGCGATCACCGAGGTAGACGTTGTCGCCCATCCCGATCTCGTCGCCGTAATAAAGGACCGGCGTGCCGGGGAGCGAGAAGAGGAGCGCGTT
>JAMFST010000032.1 GCA_026225435.1 Labilithrix luteola | reverse complement strand
GGCCGCCCTCTTCGCGCGCGTCGATCCCGCCGTCGCAGTACGGGGACGGGAACCTCTCGGCGCTCGAGGACGAGAGCCTCGCGCACGTGCGCGCCACGGGCAGCAAGGCTGACGCGGCACCTGCTTCGGCGGCGCGTCCCGGCGTTGCGGCGGGCCCGGCGTCGCGTCCGGGCGGTCCGAATCCGCTGGCTCCGAGCGCACCCGTCGGCGGTGCGAGCACCGGTCGCTCCGGCGCGTTCTACGGCGCAGTCGTCGCGGCGCTGGCGGCAGCGGCGATCGGTGTCGCCTGGATGGCGCACCTGATTCCGCACTGACGCCGAACCTCGCGCATTCAGCGCCGTCGGGAAGTGCGGTAGAGCGAGAAGCCGATGACATCGCGCTCGCTTCTCTCGCTCGCGCTCCTCGTCGCGGTCCCGTTTGCCCTCGTGGCGTGCGGTGGGGACGACAACGAGGCGTACCTCGCCGCTTACGGGGAGCGAGACGCTTCGGTCACGACGACGGCCGACGCGGGGAACGACGCCGGCACCTCCCCCGACGCGTCGTTGCCGACCTTCGCCATCGGCGGAACGGTCAGCGGGCTCGCGGTCGGGTCGACACTGGCGCTGTCCGATGGCGCAGGCGACACGCTCACGATCCTGGCGGACGGCACCTTCCTCTTCCGCGCCGTCCCCACCGGCACGACCTACGCGATCAGCGTCGTCACGCAGCCGAGCAACCCGCCGGAGACCTGCACGGTGGTGCACGGCACCGGCATCCTCGGCTCGGTGGCGGTGTCCAACGTGGAGATCACCTGCGCCGTCCCCAGCTTCACCGTCGGTGGCACCATCGCGGGCCTCGCCGGCAGCGGCCTGGTGCTCGAGGACAACCTCGGCGACGACCTGCCCGTCGCGGCGGCGAGTGGCACCGACGCCGGCAGCGTCGCCTTCACCTTCGCCACGCCGGTGGCGACGGGCGGCGCGTACTCCGTCACCGTGAAGGCGCAGCCGAGCGCGCCGGCGCAGCTCTGCGCGGTCACCAGCGGCGCCGGGACGATCGCCGCGGGCGACGTCAGCGGCGTCGCGATCACCTGCGAGGACAGCTACGCGGTGAGCGCCTCGGTCCGCGGCCTGGGGACCGGCGAGACGCTGGTGTTGCAGGACAACGGCGGGGACGACCTCACGCTCACCGCAGACGGCACGCAGACGTTCGGCACGCGGGTGACGAGCGGCAGCGCGTACGCCGTCACCGTCCTCACGCAGCCTTCGACGCCGCCAGCCTGGTGCACGCTGAGCAGCGCCAGCGGCACCGCCACGGGGGACGTCCTCGTCACCGGCTCGTGCACCCTCGCCTACTACGTCGACGTCGCCAGCGGCGCCGACACGAGCACGGGCACCCCCGCCGCGCCGTGGAAGACGATCACCCACGCGATCGCGGCGGTGCCGGACGGTGGCACCATCGTCGTCGAGCCAGGGATGTACACCGCGGACAGCGGAGAGGTGTTTCCTCTCGAGCCCCGGTCGAACCAGCGGCTCCTCGGCCTCGCCGGTACCGGGCCGCAATCGAGCTTGCCGATCGTCTCCGGCACGGGCGGCTCGTACGCGATCACCGGCGGAGCGCTCCAGGAGCAGGCCCCGAGCTTCCTGGTGCTCTTCGCGAAGGGGGTCACCGGTGCCTCGCTCAGCGGGTTCTCCCTGTCGGTGCCGGACATCGGAGACGTGGTGGGCTTCGACGGGGCCAAGCGGCCGGTCATAGACAGCACCCACAACAGCCACACGGGCGCAGCTGTGCTCGTTGTCGATCGCCCCGGCGCGACGCTCACCGGCTACGTCGTGTC
>JAMFST010000377.1 GCA_026225435.1 Labilithrix luteola | reverse complement strand
GCAGGCGCTCGGCAAGCTCAGCGAGCGCGAGCAGCTCATCGTGCGCGAGCGGCTGATGAAGGACGAGCCGGTCACCTTGCAAGAGCTCGGCAACCGTCTCGGCGTCAGCAAGGAGCGCGTCCGTCAGCTCGAGGAGCGCGCCAAGGGGAAGATGCGCGAGCAGCTGCTGACGCTGCGCGAGGATCTCGCGGCCTGAGGTAGCGCGGAGAGGAGCGGCACGCGGAAGTGGGCAGCAGCCAGGGGGCGCCTGCTACGATTCCCGCCTGCGAATGGAGAAGCGCGCGCTCGTTCTGGGGACTCTCGCCGTCTCGATGGTCGCGGGCGCCTCCTTCGGGGGCTACCGGCTCTCGCGCATCGGGCTGCCCGCCGACGGGCCGGCGCGCATCGCGGGCGTGAACGGCGCGCCGAGCGGCGCGTCTGGTGGCGGGCTGCACGCGCCGGGGCGTGACCCGGCGGGGCCGTTCGGGAGCGAGCGGATCGACGGCGGCAGCGAGGACGACGACCGGGCCTACGACTTCCGCCTCCCCTCGGGGAAGCCGACGGCGCTCTCCTGCGAGGACGCGCGGCACATCGTCGAGCAGGTGCGGCAGGGGCTGGCATACGAGCCGGACAAGATCGCCCCCTCGGTGTTCGCCGACGCGACCAGCGACTGGCTGGATCCGCACGGGCTCTGGAGCCTGCCGGAGGACGCGCCGGCGCTGGCCGCGCTCCACGAGCAGGCGCCCACGTTGCTGCGCGAGCTCGAAGGGACGCGCAGCTGCGACGCGGCCGAGAAGGTCGGAGCCGCGCTGGCCGGCTGGGTCGGCGATCTGCGCGCCGAGTTCGAGCGGGCACGCGACGCGGCAGCCGAGGCGGCGCCGGGAGATCCGGCAGGCTCGGCCAGCGTCGCGCGGGATCCGCTCCCGGCGATCGACACCAGCGCGGGCGGCGGACGAGCGCTGGCGCGCGAGCTGGGGCAGCGCATCGGTCGCTGGACGAGCGCGGCGGGGCCGGACGGGCAGACCTTCGCCAAGTCGGCCGAGGAGCGCTTCTTTCCCACCCTCGACGCGGCCGGCTGGGCGCACGTGGTGCTGGCCGCCGCAGTGCGCGCCTACGTGCCGCTGGTCGATCCGCACGGAGCGTGGGCGCCGTTCGACGAGGAGTCGAGCGTCTACGAGGTGGACCTGGCGAGCCAGCCTCCGTCGCGGCTGTGGGCGCGGCCGCAGCCGACGGCCATCGGGATCCGGCTGATCGAAGGGGCCGAGAGCCCGCTCGAGGACGGCGACGTGGTGCTGGCGCTGGCCGACGTGCCGACCGCCGGTCTGCCGCTCGAGCAGATCGATCAGCTCGGCTTCGCCGCGGCCGACGCGCCCACCGGGACCACCGCGATGATCTTGCGCGGGGACGATCCGGCGCCGCGGCTGCTGAACATCCCCCCGCCGGCCGAGGACGACGGCGGCAACCCGGTGGAGACGAAGGGGGCGCTCACGGTCGAGCGCGTGCACCTGGGCGATGGCGAAGGGCTCGTCATCGCCATCCCCGACGTGCGCGACGATCTCGGCGACGAGCTGACCGAGGTGATCGCCCGCGAGCGGCGAGCCAGCCCCGAGCGCCCCGAGCCGACGGCCGTGCTGCTGGATCTGCGCGGCAACGGCGGCGGGTCGACCGACGGGGCGATGGACGCCATCGGCGTGTTCCTCCCGGGCGTGCCGCTCTTCCCCATGAAGCGCCGCGACGGGACGCTGGAGACCGATCGCGCCCCCGAGCCGCCCAAGCCTTCGCGCTGGACCGGGCCGGTCGCAACGCTCGTCGACGCGGCGACGGCGAGCGCCGCGGAGATGATCTCCGGCGCGCTGTCGTCGTACCGGCGCGGGCCTTCCGTGGGCGAGACCACCTACGGAAAGGGCTGCGCGCAGGAGTACCTGAACGACGACGCCCACGCGGGCGTGCTCCGCCTGACGACGCTGCTCTACGCCCTGCCCGACGGCACGCCGGTGCAGCG
>JAMFST010000376.1 GCA_026225435.1 Labilithrix luteola | reverse complement strand
GGCGTGATCGGCTTCAGGTCGATCCCGAATCCGTAGTCCCATGTCGGATTGGCAATCTGCTGGACGGGGATGAGATACGGGCTGGCGGAATTGAGCGACCAGCGCACGCGCAGCTGCGTGGTGCGCGCGTCGAGCTTGAAGCTCGGGAGCGGCCCGTTCGAGTACCGCAGCTCGATGAGCGCCTCCTCGCTGAAGCTCTTCGCCGTCCCGCAGTCGCCACCCGGCAACGCCGGCGACGGCCCCTGCGCGCAGTCGTACGTCCACTGGATGGCGCGCATGCGGCGATCGAAGAAGCTGTCGTGCGTCGTGCGCAGCTGCTCGAGCCCCGTGTCGACGACCAGCGGCACGTCGACGACGTGATTGGCGGCGTCGAGCTGCTCGATCACGAAGAGGCTCGGCTGGTCCATCCACGCCGCCTTGCGGAAGAAGCGCCGGCGCGTCGACGTCCCGTCGGCATTGGGCAGATCGAGGAATCCCTGATCGACGAAGTCGACCCCCTTCCACGGGATATTGGCGAAGTCGCCGCTCTTGGCCAGCCCGGCGACCCCTTCGTCGACGGTCGTCGTGAGCGACGCGCGCATGTCGATCTGGTTCACGTAGAACCGCTGCCCCGCGCGCACCTGCAGCGGCACGGCGGTGCCGTTGTCGATCTCGAAGGCGAGACCGATCGGCGTGTCGACCGTGGTCGGTCCCGGCGCGGGGAGCGTCCCCCCGCTGATGGCGACCTGGCTCTCGGCGAACGTCTCGCCGTTGGTCACGGTGGATCCGGACGAGCAAGCCGCGAAGACCGCGCACGCGGCGAGCGCTGCGATCGCAGCAGCCGCCGTTCCTGAAACGGAGCGATGGAACATGAGCAAACCCCCCACGGGTCGACACACCTCGAGTGGGCCGAGGTGATGGCGAGCAGCTTCGGGGATCGTCGCTAGCTCATCAACCGGAAAGCGAGCTCGTCGTTCTCGCGCGGCGCGTCATCGGCGAAGGATCGGCTTTCCCGCGCGCATGAGATCGTGGAGGCGCCGCCCCGAGATGCTGCCATCGTCACCGAGGACCTCGGGCGTGAACAGCGCCGCGGATTCGCGAAGCGCCTGCTGCCGCGACACCGTCGGGGCGAACCCGGGCGACGCCACCTTGAGCCCGCCGAAGTCGACGGAGCTGCCAATGACCGAGCCCCCGACGCGGACGAGGTGCTCGGCGCAGAGCACCTTGGCCACGAGATCGCCGCCCACCGTCAGCGAGCCGTGGTTGTAGTCGGCCAGCACGCCGTTCTCGGCGACGAGGTCCTTCGTGATCACCACCTCGGGCCCTCCGAGGAGCACGTTGCGAGCTTTGCAGCTGCCGAGCACGACGAGGTAACCATCGTCCTCGCTCATGCCGAGGATGTCCCCCGTGACGTCCAGGTCGCCCGCAACCACCACTGGACCCGCGTCGAGGTCCAGCTCCGGAAGCGTCACGCTCCCCTCGTAGACGGTGATCTCCTCGTTCTCGTCTTCGTTGTCGGCATGGAGATGGACAGCGACCTGGTAGAGCGCGTCGGCCTTCGCGAGTGTCATTCGGCTGGGGGATGTCATCGTGAGAGCTCCTTCGGGGTGGATGCCGGCGTCGTCCTGACGAGGACACGCGGCGCATCCGCCGAGTAGCAAGAAAAAGCCGAGTCTTCAGCGGCCCGGCGCGCCTTCACTCCATCCGCAGCGCCGCGATGGGCTCCAGGCGGGAGGCCTTCCACGCCGGATAGAATCCGAAGAAGACTCCCACGGCCATCGAGAACGCCAGCGCGAGGATCACCGCTTCTAGCGGGATACGCACCTCCCAGCCGAGGACGCGCTCCGCCACCGGCGGACCTGCCGCGCTGACGCCGACGCCGGCGACACCGCCGAGGAGGCATAGCATCACGCTCTCGACGAGGAACTGAGCCTGCACGGCCCGCTCGCTCACGCCGACGGACAGGCGTAGGCCGATCTCACGGGTTCGCTCGACAACCGAGGCGAGCATCATGTTCATGATGCCGATCCCGCCCACCAGGAGCGAGATCGAGGCGACCGT
>JAMFST010000375.1 GCA_026225435.1 Labilithrix luteola | reverse complement strand
GTGGCGGGCGACGTCGAGGACCACGGTGGTCCCCATCACGCCGACGCGGAGCGAGGTCTGCGGATCCTCGACCGAGCGCGAGACGGACGGAATGGCGGCCTCGTGGAAGATGACCTCGGCGCCGCGCGCGGCCCTCGCCACCATCTCCGGATCGGTGATCGAGCCCTCGAACACCTCCAGCTTGGCGCCGCCGGTGGCGAGCGCCTCGAGGCCGTCGAGGTTCTGCCGGCGGCCGGTGGAGAAATCGTCGAGGACGCGGACGGACTCGCCCGCGCGGAGGAGCGCTTCGGTCAGAGAAGAGCCGATGAAGCCGGCACCGCCGGTCACGAGATAGGTGGCCATCGGGCGCGACGATGCCACGAGGCGGAGGCCAGCGCGAGGAACTTGGCCGATCGCGGGACCTTGGGGGAAGGTCCGGGGCCATGAAGAGCACCTCGTCCTCGTGCTGCGCCGTCTGCGGTCTCACCGACGCGCGCGCCCTCACCGAGATTCGCCTCGCCGACGGCACTCGCCCCATCGTGTGCGGGACACATGCCCTCATCGCGAATCGCACGCCCGGGCTGGCCGATCTGTCCGCCCTCTGCCAGGCGGCGATGGATCGCCGTGACCGCAGCCGCCGCGGCAAGACGAGCGATCTGTCGCACGACGCGCTCTCCGCCCAGCTGACCGACGCGTTCGCCGGCGGCCGCCGGAAGAGCGTGGATCGTCGCGCCAGCTGAAGCGAAGACGGCAGCGCGTCCGTGCGCTGCCCGATTGAGGTAAAACGCGGCGGGTGAAGACTCCGCTGCCGGTCACGTTCGCCTCGTTCACGCTCTTGCTCACCGGTGCTTGCGGCGGTTCGACGCCGGCCGCTGCTCCGCCGCCGCCGCCCGCGGAGGTGCCGGCGGCGCCACCGCCGTCGGCGAGCGCTGCACCTGCGGCCCCCGTATCGGCGGCTCCGGCGGATCCCGAGCTCGCTGCGCTGCTGCACGCCGGGCTGGCGTCGACCACCGCGCTCGACGTCACGCGCTCGCTGTCCGATCACGTCGGTGCCCGCATCGTCGGCTCACCGGGGTTCGAGCGCGCGGTGCGCTGGGCGACCGGCACGATGAACGAGCTGCGGCTGTCCAACGTGCACACCGAGCCGGTGACCGTGCAGCGCTGGGAGCGCGGAGCGGAGAGCGCCGAGCTGGTGGGGCCTTCGCCGCAGCGGCTCGAGATCACCACGCTGGGGAATTCGCCGGCGACACCGGCCGGCGGGATCACCGCCGAGGTGGTCGAGGCGAGCTCGATCGAGGCGCTGGAGAAGCTGCCCGACGAGGCGGTGAAGGGGCGCATCGTCTTCTTCGACAAGCCGATGCAGCGGACCCGCGATCAGTACGGCTACGGGCACGGCGCGGACGTGCGCTTCCAGGGGCCGGCGGCAGCGGCGAAGAAGGGGGCGCGCGGCGTGCTCGTGCGCTCGATCACCTCGTCCCCCGAGCGCTACGCGCACACCGGGGCGATGCGCACCAAGTTCAAGCCCGGCTCGCCGTACGAGCACGTGAAGCTGGTGCCGGCGGGGGCGATCGCGGTGCCCGATGCGGAGATGCTGCACCGGCTGCTCGCCGAGCACGCCAAGGTGCAGGTGAAGATGCTGCTCACCCCGCGCTCTCCGGGCGAGGCGCACACCTTCAACGTGGTCGGGGAGATCCCCGGGGCTTCCGATCCGCAGTCGGTGGTGCTGCTCGGCGCGCACCTCGATTCATGGGACCTGGGGACCGGCGCGCAGGATGACGGAGCGGGATGCGGCATCGTGCTCGCGGCGGCGAGCCTGCTGCTGCAGAACCACGTCGCGCCGGCGCGCACGGTGCGCGTGGTGCTCTTCGCCGGCGAGGAGAACGGCGACTTCGGCGCCATCGAGTACGCGCGAGCGCACGCTGCCGAGGCCCCGCACATCGTGGCCGCGGTGGAGGCGGACGAAGGGGCTGGGCGGGTGTTCGAGGTGCACGCGCTCGGGGAGCACGGGGCGACGTTCTCCGCGCTGACCGACGCGCTCGCGCCGCTGCACGTCGAGGCGAAGGCGGATCCGTCGAAGGGGGGATCCGACATCAACGAGCTGCGCCCGCTGGGGGTGCCGTCGGTGGACCTGACGCAGGACGTGGAGCGCTACTTCGACATCCATCACTCGAAGAACGACGTGATGGATCAGATCGATCCGGAGCAGCTCGCCCAGGTGGCGACCGCCTACGCCCTCACGACCGACGTGCTCGCGCGCGCAGGCGCCACGTTCGGCCGCGCGCCGGCGCCCGAAGCGAAGAAGCCGTAGGCGAGCGCTTCAGACCACCGCCTCGTGGTGGTCGGCGACGCCGCGCTTCCAGTAAGCGGTGACCCGGGTGTGCTCGCCTTCGAGCTGGTGCTCGTCGCGGAGGATCCCGCGCAAGGTGCGCATGACCTGCGATTCGCCGGCCGCCCACGTGTAGCCCGGCTTGGCGGGGAGCGGGAAGGCGTGGACCTTGGCGAGGAGCTCGTCGTCGCTGTTGCACCAGGTGACGTCGAGGGTGGCGCGGCTGGTGAGCTGGCGGCGGCTGGCCGGGGTGGCGGTGGAGGCGACGACGAAGGCGCGTACGCCGGCAGGGAGCTCCTCGAGCCGGCGGCAGATGGCCGGCAGCGCGCTCTCGTCGCCGATGAGCAGGTGCCAGGGGAAGGCGGTGGGGACGAGGAAGGAGCCGCGCGGCCCACCGATGCCCGCTTCCTGCCCGGCGACCGCGTGGCGCGCCCAGGTGGCGGCGGGGCCGTCACCGTGGAGGTCGAGCTCGATGTCCAGCTCCCCGGTGTGCACGTCGAAGCGGCGCGGGGTGTAGTCGCGCAGGACGACCGGCGGCGCGCCTTCCGGCCGGGTCGGGCCGTTGGGGCCGAGGACCGGGAGCACCAGCTCGGTGCCGGGCACGGCGGGGAGGACGAGCTTCACGTGGTCGTCGAAGGAGGCGCTGACGAAGTGGTGCAAGCGCTCGCCGGCGAACGTCACGCAGCGCGAGCCGTTGGCGACTCCGGGGGTGACCTCGGCGGTGCGGACCACGCGCACGCGGCGCATCTCCAGCGGATGACGGACGCGGCGGACGGTCAGATCGAGCGCGGCGACAGAGGGCGCGCTTCTGGACGGGTTCGTTGATATCATCAACGGCAAGCTGACGCACAAAGGTGACAAAGTCAACGATCGCTCGGCCGATCACGTGCTCGAGCTGTTGCACTCGCTGGTACACGCGTTGAAGTCGCGGATGCACCACGCGATGCAGGAGGGGGGCGGCGACGTGGCGGGGCTCGCCGGGATGGAGGCGCGCTCGCTCGGCTTCATCGCCCGCCATCCCGAGAGCACGCAGGGGGAGCTGGTGCGCCATTCGGGGCGCGACAAGGGGCAGATCGCGCGGGTGGTGAAGCGGCTGCGCGAGCTGGGGCTGATCGAGCAGGTGGAGGACCCGGTCGACCGGCGCAACGTGCGGCTGCGGGTGACGCCGGCGGGGGACGCGCTCCACCGTGATGTACATAGGCTGCGCAAGCGCGCCGGGGCGCAGGCGCTCGCCGGGTTCGACGCGGAGGAGCTGGCGGCAGCGGTGGCGCTCCTCGAGCGGATGAAGGGGAACCTGGAGTAGGCGGCCCAGGCTGCTGTGCACCTGCCTCGCCCTTCATCGCGGCGATCGATAGCGCCGCCATCCGCGCCCGCGGCGAGAGACTCACGACGACGAAGAGCCCCGACGTCGAGGTCGCTCATGTTCGCTCCGTACCGATCTTGTCGACCGGTGCCTACCCTGACTTCTTGCGTCGCCGCGCGGGCGCCTCGGTCGGCGACTCGAGGAGGAGTGGCGCAGGCGCCGGCGACGACGCCGAGGTCGGCGCAGCTGCAGCTGCCGTGGCCACGGGGCGCGGCGCCAGCTCCAGCACCGGCAGACCGAGGTTCGCCTTCTCCGATAGCGCCACCAGGTGCGCGTGGCAGGTGAAGAAGAGGACCTGGTTGCGCTCGGCGAAGGTCACGAGCGCGCGCAGGGTGGCGAGCGCGCGGTCGTCGTCGAAGTTCACCAGCACGTCGTCGAGCACCACCGGCAGCGGCTCCACGCCGGGCGCCTCGTAAGCCTCGATGTACGCCAGCCGCAGGGCGAGGAAGAGCTGCTCGGCGGTGCCGGTGGAGAGCTCGTCGGGGCGGTTCGTCTTGCCGCCGGGTCGCTCGACGAGGAGCGTTCGGTCGACGTCCTGGGACACGCCGATGAAGGCGCCGTCGGTCATGATGCGGAACAGTTGCTCGGCGCGCGCCAGCAGCTGCGGCTTGTTCTCGCGCTCGAAGCGCTTGATGTTCCGCTGGAGGATCTCGTGCGCCAGCGCGGCGGTGGCGTAGGACTCGACCGCCTCGCGCAGCTTGGTGCGCACCGCCTCGCGCTCTCCCAGCAGATCCGCGGCTTGCGACCCGCCGTCGAACGCCTTGCGCTTCTCGCCGAGCGCGCCGGAGCTTTGGTGGAGCGCGCCCACATCGGTGACGAGCGCGGCGATGCGCTCCTCGGCAGTGACGATCGCTTGCTCGGTGATGGTGCGGGAGGTGGTGGCGAGCTCGCGGAGAAAGTCGTCCGGCTGGCGATCGCCGCGCAGGCGGGCAAGCTCGCGGTCGGCCCCTTCGATCGACGCCTTCAGCTTGGTAGCGTCGGCGGCGTGGGCGCAGCAAGCGCGGAGCGCCGCTTCGTCCTCCGTGCCAGCCGCTGCGCGCGCCTCGTCGAGCACGCTGCGAGCGGACGCCAGCTCGGCTTCGCCCGCGGCGCGGCTCTCGGCGTTCGCCCGGCGCAGCCGGAGGATCTCGTCGCGCCGCGCCGCCGCCTTCTCGGCCACGCGGAGATCGCGGTGGACCCGCTCGACGAGGGCGAAGAGGGCGGCCGGCTCGGTGGCGCCGGCGCTCTCGTCGACCTGCGCGCTCGCGGCGGCGGCAAGGGGAGCGATCCGCGCGCGGACCTCCTGCGCGAAGGTCGCGGTCGCCTCGTGGAGCTCGCGTCGCCTGGTCGCTCGCTGCGCCTGCCCGGTGAGCACGCTGCGCTGCAAGGTGACCAGCGGCCCGACGACGACCCGCGCCTCCTCCGGCGCGAGCGCGGCG
>JAMFST010000374.1 GCA_026225435.1 Labilithrix luteola | reverse complement strand
CGCGTCGATGCCCATCTTGTGCACCGGACCCTGGAGATGCAGCTTGAGCACCAGCCGCCCCTCCGACTGGTACAGCTCCGGCTTCTCCATGTACAATTGGGGGAAGTCCTTGGAGAAGAACAGCTTCCCGTCGGTGAAGGCGGCGCTCATCGCCTTGGTGAGCTCCTCGTAGCGCGCGGCCAGCGGGATGGTCACGGTGAAGGGACCGGGCACGAGTGTGGCCACGTTGGCCAGCGGCGGCAGCTCCACCGGCGCAGGCGCGGCGCCCGGGCCCGCGGCGGTGGTCGCATCGACCGGGCAGGGGAGCACGACGGACGGCGCGACGACGATGGCCAGATCCTTCTCCATGCCGTCGGCGAGGATGGTCGGGCCGGCCTCGATCCCGAGCACCTTGAGCACGGCGCAGGCGTTGGCCTCGCCCATCTCGAGAGGCATCGGCTTGGCGAGCCGCTCGGCGGCACCGGCGACCATCGGGCGCAGATCGTAGGCGAAGCCCTTCACCTTGTCGCCGATGGCGGTGCCGATGGTGTCGTAGATGCTCGCGACCTTGTCGGCGATCGACAGGCGGGTGTCCGTGGAGGTGACCTTCACGTCGACCGACTGGAGCTTGAGCGCGTACTCGCTCGAGACGATCGGCTCGGCGAGGACGTGCAGCGTGATGGGGAACTCGAGCGGATGGAGCGGGAGGAGGACCTTGGCGTGCACCTGCGCCTCGAGGACGATGCGCCCCTGGGAGAAGGAGACCTGCACCGGATCGCGGGTCCAGGTGTACTTGCGATCGCTGCCGAGCATGGGGAACGTGCCGTCCCCCTCGGCCGGGAGCGCGCTGTCGATGGCCGTCTTCATCGCCGCGCCGGTGACGGTGAGGTGGGCGACGACGCGGCTCGGCGGTGGATCGGCCTGGGCGGCGCCCGCGGTGGGCTCGGGGCGCGCCGGGTAGGCGGCGCCGAAGGTGGAGCAGCCGGCGGTGGCGAGCGAAGCGACGGCGGAGAGGGCGAGGACGAAGGACGAGAACCGCATTGGGCCTCTCTATAGAGCGAAGGTAAGGGGACCGGAACGGGCGATCGACGACGGCCGAGGTACGCTCCGGCGCGCCGCGCTATTCCGTCAGCGCGGCCGGTGTGACCAGCGCAGCGAGCGCGGGCCAGCTCGCGCTCAACCAGGCGACGCCAGCGAGGTCCGCCGCCGTGAGCTCGTCGCGCAGCTCGGTCAGCTCGCTCGACGTCGGTCGCGACAGCTGCCGCAGCGCCAGCACCCGGAGCAGGCGCAGCTCGGGGGGTCGGGCGGCGCGGGGGAGGAGATCGAGCGCCTCCTTCGCCCTGCCAGCACGCAGCGCGAGGACGCTCCGGCCGAGCAGGAGATCCGCCTGCGCCGCGGTGTCGCGTGCGTCGCTGTTCGCCTCGGCCAGATCGAGCAGGCGGAGCACTTCGAGCTCCTCGCCGCTGTCGGCGGACTCGACGCGCAGCGCGCAGGCGAGGGCGGCGTTGCGGTAGAAGAACGACAGCTGCGGGTGCTTCTGCGAGCGCGCCAGCCAGCGGCTCCGTTCGACCTCGCGGAAGAGCGCGGCGGCGACCTCGGCGTCCCCCTGACGGAGGAAGGCGTAGGCGCGGGTCATCACGACGATGGCGAGCACGCTGGGGGACGAGCGCGCGAGCGGGAGGAGCCGCTCGGCGATCTCGACCACGGCCGGCAGGTCCTGCCGCTTCATCGGGGCGATGAAGGCGCGGACGTCGTGCGACGCGCGGGTGATGCGGATGCGCCGGTACGTGAACCAGGCGAAGGTGGCGAGCAGCACCGGGACGACGTAGGCCAGCTTGAAGAGCGCGGCGGCGACTCCGATGGCCAGACCGGCGACCGCCCACAGCAGGGTGAGCTGCGCGTAGGGGCCCACGCGCGGGACGCGGTAGCGCGGCGGAACGGGCAAAAACGGCTTCACGAGAATGCCGCCCAAGCGCTAGCGAAAACGGGCTTCCGTGGCGGCGAGGGTGGTACATTCCGGACGATGATTCGTACGTCCTTCGTCCTCGCGAGCGTCTTCGTGGCTGTCGTCATCTCTGCCTGCGGGCCGACCGGTGAGCCGACCAACGGATTGACGCCGGTGCCGTCCACTCGCTGCCTCTGGGATGGGAAGACCTACCAGAACGGGGAGCGGGCGTGTCATGACGGGATTCAGAAAGAGTGTCGGGAGAATTCGGCTCGGGGGGCGGACGGGATCTGGGCGGAGACGGGGAACAAGTGCAGGAGCGGGGACGTCGTCAACTGATGACGGGGTTCGCTTCGTTTTGTAGGAACGGGGTCGAGACACGATCCTAAGCGGGGCGCGGCCGGCGGCGGGGATACCGCTGCGGGCTGTGCTCGCTCCGCTAGAGCAACCGCCGCTTGGACGCGGCGAGGGTCCGCATCGTCGGTCGGGTCGCTTCAGCGTACAAAAGTACGCTTACGCTCGCCTCCCTAGCTTGCGAACCCTCGCCACGCCCAATCGACGATTGCTCTGTTTGGCCGAAGGCGGTCGCCCATCGAGGCGGCCGCCTTTGCAATTTTGTACGGTCGCGCGCGGTGGGGAAATGAAAAAGCCCCCGGCCGCGGGTGCGGGCGGGGGCTTCGGGTTGGGCGCCTTGGGCGGCGCCTTTCTGCGGGTGCCTTAGCGGTGGCGCTTCGGCGGGGCCGGGGGGGCGGGCGGCGGCGGGGGCGCGTCGTTGGGGCCTTCGACGTGGAATTCGACGCGGCGGTTGGCGGCCTTGCCTTCGGCGGTGCTGTTGGATTCGATGGGGCGGTCGGGGCCGTAGCCCTGGCTGGTGAGGCGGCCCTTGTCGATGCCGTGGAGGGCGAGCCAGGTGGAGACGGCGGCGGCTCGCTGGGCGGAGAGCTTGCGGTTGGTCGCGGCGGAACCGGTGTTGTCGGTGTGGCCTTCGACGCGGATGCGAGCGATTTCCTTGTGCTCGCCGATGACGCGGGCGACGTCGGCTAGGAGCTCGTTGGAGTCGGCGAGGATGACGGCGCTGCCTACCTTGAAGTGGACCTGCTCGGTGATCTTGACCTCACCGTTTTCGAGGCGGGCGCGGGGGCAGCCGTTCTTCTTGGGGTCCGGGTTCGCCGGGCCGGGCTCGTTGGGGCAGGCGTCGACGTCGTCGTTGATGCCGTCGCCGTCGGCGTCCGCCGGGCAACCGTTCTTCTTCGGGTCGTCGCTCTTGGGGCCGGGCTTGTCCGGGCAGGCGTCGACCGCGTCGGCGATGCCGTCACCGTCGCGATCGGCCGGGCAGCCGTTCTTGGCCGGGTCGGCGTTGGCGACGCCGGCGACGTCCGGGCAGGCGTCGACGTTGTCGGCGATGCCGTCGCCGTCCTTGTCGGTCGGGCAGCCGTTGGTGGTCGGGTCGTCGGTCTTGGTGCCGGGGACGGTCGGGCAGGCGTCGACCGTGTCGGGCACACCGTCGCCGTCTTGATCGGCCAGCGGGCAGCCGTTGTTGTGCGGGTTCTCGGTCTTGACGCCGGGGACGTCCGGGCAGGCGTCGCGGTCATCCTTCACGCCGTCGCCGTCACGGTCGCCAGCGACCTTGGGCGCCTCGTAGTGGGGGACCCACTCGATGCTGGTGATGAGGCGGACGTCCGGGGAGCCGTAGGCCGGGCTGAGGCCGGGGCCGGCGCCGGCGCCGACGCGCCAGTCGTCGTGGAACATCCAGTGGATGCCGCCGATGACCTCGAGGGGCGTCTCGTTGCGCGCGAAGAAGTGCGCCTTGCTGATGATGGTGGAGCCGTAGAACTCCGGACCGATGAGGAACTTGCGGTTGCCGAAGCGCAGACCGATGGAGCCGTTCCAGTTCCAGTCGTCGCCGATCCACTGGCCGGCGTAGTTGATGTTGCCGTCGCGCAGGAGGATGCCGGTCTGCACGGCGTAGGCGATGGCGCCCACGTCGCCGGCGGTCATCAGGCGGAGGTTGCCGCGGGAGGTGGGGGCGCCGGTGTACTGCGAGGGGGCGCCGGTCGGGGCGAAGAGCTGCGCGCCCATGGCGAGCTGGAAGGCGTCGCCGTAGTGACCGAGCAGGCGGATGTCGAAGCTGAAACGGCTGTCACCGATGTTCGTCTGCGACGGCGACGAGTAGTGGTTGGCGCCCACGGTGGCGTTGTGGCCGCTCTGCGTGGTGTAGAACGGCAGGGTGACGCCGAGGCGGACGCTGTCGGCCAGGTTCACCGAGCCGCTGACGTGCGCGACGAGCTGGTCGGCGACGACGGTGGTGTGTCCGCCCGGGGTGGGGATGGCGAGCGGCTTGAGCGCCGCCTCCGGGGTGACGCCGACCGCCGGGCGGAGGTTGCCGCGAAAGTCGAGGCTGTCGGAAGAAAACCAATCGCTCCCACGTTCGGCAGGATTGAAGGTGTCCAGATCGAACCCCTGAACCGTCCGGACCGTGCCGGTCGCCGAGGGGGGGATGTTCTGGGCGAGCGCTTCATGCCCGACGCTGGAGCCGGAGAACGTGGCGACCGCGGCGGTGACGGCGAGGAGAGTTTTCCGACGATTCATACTGGGTCCCCGAAGCTGAAGTGCGTTGAACGCGTTTTCTATGACGGAGCGCGCGCCCGATCGGAGCCGCTCGCGAGCGCTGTTGGTGCGACAGAGCGATAGCGCCCCACACGGTCGAGTCGCGCGGACCGTAACACGACCTTTCGGGAATATGGCCAGCGTCGTAACGTGGGCGTCACCATGGCCTCGGCGGATCTCGCCTCGCTCGTTCGCAGCAAGCGCGTTCTCGTCACCGTTGGGGCGGGCGGAGTGGGAAAAACCACGACTGCCGCGGCTCTCAGCGTTGCAGCGGCGCGTCAGGGGAGGCGCGTCCTCTGTCTCACCATCGACCCCGCCCGGCGCCTGGCCGAGAGCCTGGGGATCGAGGCGATGGGCAGTGACCCGAGAAAAATCGACCCTCAGCGGTTCGCCGCCGCCGGCATCCCGCTCACCGGATCGCTCACCGCGCAGATGCTCGACACCAAGCGCACCTTCGACGAGCTGATCGTCAAGCACGCCTCCAGCCGCGCCAAGGCCGACGCGCTCTTGTCGAACCGCCTCTATAAGTACATTTCGACATCGCTGGCGGGGACGCAGGAGTACATGGCGATGGAGAAGCTCGTCGCCGTGAAGGACGACCCGAGCTACGACCTCATCGTCCTCGACACCCCGCCGACCACCAACGCGCTCGACTTCCTCGATGCGCCGCAGCGGCTCATCGGCGCGCTCGATTCGGCGGCGATGCGCTGGTTCGTGGAGGCCTTCGAGTCGAGCGGCAAGCTCTCGCTCAACCTGCTGGCGCGCTCGGCGGCGGCGATCCTTCGCGGCATCGGCAAGATCACCGGCGGCGGCTTCCTCGAGGACATGGCCGGCTTCCTCGTGGAGCTGAACGATCTGTTCGGTGGCTTCAAGCAGCGGGCCGCGCGGGTCGAGGCGGAGCTGCGCGGGCCGGACGTGGCCTTCGTGCTGGTGACCTCGCCGTCGCCGGCCAGCCTGCACGAGGTGACCTACTTCGCCGAACGCCTCGCCGAGGCGGGCATGCCCCGCGGCGCGTTCGTGGTGAATCGCTTCCGCCTGCCGCCGCCGCGGCTGGGGGCGCGCTCGCCCGGCGACGTGGAGCGAGCCATCGCCGAGCACGGGTTGCGGCTGGGCGATCCGGGTAAGGCGGAGGCTCGCCTCACGCAGGCGCACGCCGACGCGGAGAAGCTCGCGGCCCTCGACGCGTCCGCCATCCGCGCCCTCGACACCAACGGCGTGCCGCTGGTCCTCGTCCCCGAGCTGGCCAGCGACGTGTACGATGTCGGCCTGCTCGGCGCGCTGGGCGACAGCCTGGTCACCGGTGGCGTCAGGCGCGACGGACGTGACGGAGGAGACGGCGGCAAGGCTCGGGGCGCGGCGTGAGCCACGGGCCCCCGCTCGACGCTGCCGAGACCTCCGAGCTCGACGCGCACCTCGCCCGTCGCGGCATGCGCATCCGCGCGGTCCGCGACATCTTCGAGATCATCGCCTTCAGCGCGGCCGGCATCTGGGCCCTCTGGACCTTCTGGTACCAGGCCAGCTACGAGCCGGCCCACGAGCAGGCGCACGTCGAGTGGTCTCTCAGCCTCGAGAGGGAAGGCGTGCGCCCGAGCGACGGGATGCTCGCCATCCGTGCGCACACCCGCGGGGTGAACAAGGGGAAGGCCTCGCAGCACCTGGTGTCCATGAGCGTTGACATCTCCGGCGGACACGTGGCCCGCGGCGGGGACGCCGGGCGAGAGCCCCTCCTTCCGGACGCGCGCGGGTGGGACCACGAGCGCGGGGTGGAGCGCCGCGGCGAGGTGGTGCTCGCCTCGCAGGGGAACCGCTGGGGCGGTGGGTACAGCAGCACCGTCGACCCGGACCAGGAGAGCGCCACCGAGTTCCTCTTCTGGATCGATCCTGCCGACTACGACTACCTGAGCGGGACGCTGATCGTTCACTGGTCGGCGGAGGAGAAGTTCGACCGCAGCTGGTACGAGACGCGCCTCAACGACGCGGGGGCCGTCGAGGTGACCACCACCGAGGCGTGTCACGAGGCGAGGCCGCACTGCACCTCCGCGGCCACGCAGACCGGCGTGGACCTGCCGCTGTGGCCGGGGACTTCGACCAGCGCGGTCTCCAGCCCGACGAGCGACTGGCACGACGCGGGTACGCGATGAGCAGCGACTCCCCGGAGGTCCACGACCACCTGCTCCACCGCAGCATCCGCGTGCGGGTGGTGCGCGACGTCTTCGAGATCATCGCCTTCGCCGCGGCGGGCATCTGGGGGCTGTGGACCTTCTGGTACCAGGCGAGCTACGCGCCCAACCACGAGAAGCCGGCGGTCGACTGGAAGCTCGGGCTCGAGGTGGTCGGGCGCAAGTCGACCGGCGAGCTGGCGGTGCGCGCGACTGTGAAGGCGAAGAACACCGGCAAGGCGGTCGACCGCGTCGCCACCCTGGCGATCAACCTGTACGGGATGCGCGTCGGCCCCGACACCACCGCCGACCCCTTCGCGCGCATCGAGGCCAACGCGCCCGGCTGGCACGAGCAGATCGCCAGCCGCCAGGTGGCGAGCGTGCTCCTGGCCAGCGAGGGGCATCACTACGGCGACGGCTGGCGGCTGACCGTCGAGCCGGGCGCGGACTTCCTCCTCGAGACGATGTTCGTCGTCCCGCCCGACGACTACGCCTTCCTTCAGGGGGAGGTGAAGGAGATCTCGGTCATGGGGACCGCGCCGATCAAGTCGGCGTGGTTTGCCGAGCAGCGCGGCGCGGACGGGCCGTACTTCACGGCCACCGACCCGTGCCGCTCGACCCGCGCGTGCGAGGTCACCTCGACGAGCGATTCGACGACGCTGAGCTTGTGGCCCGCGAACGCTTCGCCGCCGCCGGCCGCCTCGGCGCCGCCCGCGTCGTTTCCGGTCCCGCCGGTGCCGTGAGCCGCTTCGTCAGCTCGGTCAGCCCTTCGCCGCTTTGAGGCGTCGCTGCCCGTGGCGCACCGGCCGCTTGCGCTCTTCCTTCGGCAGCTCGTCCTGCTTCGGCTTGCGCGCGCGCTTCGGCTTGTAGAAGACGCGGATGGGGACGCCGTCGTACCCGAACCGCTTGCGCAGCTGGTTCACCACGAAGCGGCGGTAGGAGAAGTGAACCGCCTCCGGGGAGCTCGCGCTGATGACGAACGTCGGCGGTGAGCTCTCCGCCTGGGTGATGAAGTACAGGCGCGGCGCCTTACCACCCGAGGTGGGCGGCGGGCGCATGTCGAGCACCTCGGCG